>JANQPS010000778.1 GCA_028285365.1 Thermoanaerobaculia bacterium
GGGGAAGATCCACTGCCCTGCGTCGAACCAGAAGTCGAGATCGCGTGGCCGGCCGAGCCACATGCAAAAGACGAGGAGGCCCAGGGCTCGATCAGGGTGGGTCTCGGCGTAGGCAATCGACAACGTCGATCCCCAGGAGCCGCCCGCTACCACCCATCGATCGACGCCTAGCTGTTCGCGCAGGGTCTCCATGTCACCGACCGACAGCTGAGTCGTGTTCTCGCGAATCTCACCCGCTGGCGTCGACACCCCGTTGCCAGGCTGGTCGATCTGTACCAGGTACCACTTCTCCAGATCGAACAGGGTTCGATAAAAGCTCTTGTTCTGACCACCCGGTCCGCCGTGGCTGAAGACCATCGGCACCCCGTCCGGGTTGCCCGAAGCTGACCAGCGGATCTGATGCGGTCCCCGCTCGAGGATTCCGTCTCGATGACTCGGTCGCTCCTCGAAGTTGATGCTGTCGATGCGGCGCAACGTGTACCTCCTTGGCAGCCGCTACCTTCGCCTATCCTTTTTGTGCGGTATTCCTCGCGCGAAGCAGTCGGTCTGGCCCTGGACCGTGGAGCCCGACCTCTTTGGGGGGCCACCCGCCTTGTGTCCTGACCAAGGATCTGTGAAGGTAGCTAGTGAACGATCGTTCGCCAGACACTATACAAACGTATGGTAACGTGCCTCTGTTCCTCCCCGAAGTGAGAGCTGCTCGTTCGGAGCCACTTGCGAGTCGTACGAGTCGCTCTCCAGGAACAACGCGCTGAAAGGAGACCCCGAATGCGCCAGCTTCACCCGATCCGCTATTCACTGACGAGACTCTCGATCCTGGGAGTCGCCGTGACGGTTCTGATGCCGCCGCTGGTGGCGCAAGAAGAGGCTGATACCCCGGCTGACGAAGTCGAGGACGTCATCGTCGTCACGGCCCAGAAGCGAGAGGAGGTCCTCCAGGAGGTTCCCATTTCGGTGCAGGCGTTCACGGCTGAAGCCCTCGAAGAGAGCAGCATGCGCGACATGAGCGAGGTCATCACTCTGGTTCCCGGCGCCTCGGAGGAACTCTCCAACAACATTGGCCTACGCCGCTACCAGATCCGCGGTATTGGGCAGGCTCTGGGTGACGCGACCGTGGGCTACTACTTCGACGACGCCGCCTTCTACGTCTACGGGCAGGCGTTTGCCCCGATGGGCCGGTCCTTCGACATGGAGCGCATCGAGGTCCTGCGCGGACCGCAGAGCACGCTCTACGGCAACGGGTCGATGGGTGGCACGATCCGCTTCATCACGCGCTCACCGGACTACGGTGGCTTCGGCGCGAGTCTCAGAGCCGCTTACACCGACACCACGGATGGCGGCGATGGCCACTACCTCGACGCCGCGGTCAACATCCCGCTTGGCAGCAAGGCTGGCCTCAGACTCGTCGGCGGAACAGAAGACACCGCCGGCTACCAACTGCTGGCACCCACGGGCGATGACGAGTTCGGCGAGGGTGAGGTCACGAACTACAGGGCCATCTTCAACACCACGCCCAACGACCGATTCGACTTCAGGCTGAAGATCGCCGGCAACCAAGCTGATCAAGAGGGTGGCACTCTCCTCTCAGCGCTGGATCCCACGACCTCTGCTTCGCAGAGCGATGCCGACTTCGTCGATGGCGAATACGAGCTGGCCTCGGGTACCTTCACCATAGGCCTCGGATCAGCCTCACTCACCAGCACGACGACGTACATCGATATCCCGACGGACATCCGCATCGGACTGATCTTTCCTCTCTCGCCAACCGGTTTCATCGACATCCTGACCGGCACTGACGGCGAAGCACTCAACCACGAGACCCGTCTCGTCTCGCAGAACGATTCGCCGTTTCAGTGGCTCGTCGGGGTCTATTACACGGACTCCGAGATCTCGAGCTTCTCGCTGGTCGAGCCGATGGTCTTCCCCAACAACGAGGGCCTCTCCAACTCCGAGGCCATCTCGTTCTTTGGTGAGGTGTCGTACGCATTCCTGGACGGTCGCCTCGTCGCGCTCGCAGGGCTGCGTTCTTTCGACGACGACCGCGAGACCTTCAACAACTCATTCTCGGCTCAGCTCGACCCGGTGACTTTCGACAGCGTCAACCCACGCTTCAACCTGGCTTTCGATGCCAGTCAACAGGCGAACTACTACCTCAACGTAGCCAAGGGATTTCGCAGCGGCTCCTTCAACAGCCCCGACGTCTGCGCACTCCACCAGCTGGGTGGCTTGCCCTGCAGCGTGGCGGTCGATTCCGACGAGCTCTGGAGCTACGAGGTCGGCGCCAAGTACACCCTTAAGGGGGGACGCCTGCTCATCGACGTCGCCCCCTACTTCCAGGACTGGAAAGACACGCGACAGGCGGTCCCGGTTTTCGGACTGTTCCAGGACTACCAGGTTGGCGACTCCGAGCTCTACGGTTTCGACTTTGCGCTCGACTACCGGCCGGCCAACATCTCCGGTCTGTCCTTTCAGTTCGCCAGCAACTGGAACAACTCCGAGTTCACCGCCATCAATCCAGCTTTTGCTGCTGCCACCGGCGCCCAGAATGGCGATCGTCTGCCGTTCGTGCCCGAGTGGACGGCCACCCTTTCGGCGAGCTACGCCTGGGCGGTAGGCGACAGTTGGGCAGGCCTGGCCTCCGTGGGTCTGAGTCACCTGGAAGACCAGCTCGGCCAGTTTGGTCTCGGCGGTGTTCGCGGCGACACTCGCGACCTGCTGCGAGCTCGTTTCGGCTTCAGCAACGAACGCTTCGGCATCTACCTCTTCGGCACCAACCTGGGTGACGAAGACGGCGCCATCTACGCACAGCAACCCGCGGGCGGAGTTGCCGCCTTTACTCAGGACCATCCCCGTCAGGTTGGACTCGAGCTCACCCTCGACTTCTGAGCTGGTCCGCACAACCCCATGCCCAAAGAGAGCGAAGAGGTCGGGCCGGCGTACTTCACGCCGGCAACTGCTCACGAAGTCGTCGGCCAGACCTTCGTCTCTCGATGGATCACCGTCGATCAGGATCGGATCACCGCTTTTGGTGAGGTCACCGAAGATCCGGATCCACACCACGTCGATCCAGAGTTCGCGGCGCGAGTGAGCCCCTGGCAGAAGGACGGAGTCGGCCAAACCATTTCGTTCGGCTTCCTGACGCTGTCGCTTCTGACGCCGATGCTCTACGACGTCTACCGCTATCCGCTCGACGGAGATCCGGCTGACGGGTATCCAGCGAGCTACGGCTGCGATCGCTTGCGCATGATCGCGCCAGTGATGTCGGGCTCGAGAATCCGCGGACACGTCACCGTGGCAGATGTCAGCGAGCGCAAGCCTGGTCAGAAGCAGCTCACGTTCGACGTCACCGTAGAAATCGAAGGTGAGGCGCAGCCAGCGCTCGTCACTCGTTGGCTGATGTTGTGGATCACTCCGCCGCGTAGTTCTGAAGCAGGCAGCTCACACTGAGTTCCCAGGCGCGGCGATGCGAACGATCCTCACAGAGCTCGAGGAGGCCGCGACCAGCGCTCCGGACACTCTCTTTCTCCGCTTTCGCGCCGAAGATCTCACCTACCGAGACCTCGAGCAACGAGTCCGCTGCCTGTCTGCGGGCCTGCGCCAGCAAGGCATCGTCTGCCTGTCCGCATCACATGAGCGACCTCCCCTGCCCAGCCTCCTGCCCAACGGCTCGGCAGCGGTCGAGTTGTGGTTTGCGTGCAATCGCAACGGGATCGTATGGGCGCCGCTCAACACCGAGTTTCGCGGCCGAGGCCTCGCGCACGCCATCCAACTGACCGGATCACCGGACCTCGTGGT
>JANQPS010000798.1 GCA_028285365.1 Thermoanaerobaculia bacterium
GGTGGTGGTGCACTGGACGCACAGCGCACGATTCCAGGCTTCCAAGAACTGGACGAAGTGCTACCCACTGTCCGTCCGCCAGCGCGTGGCGTGTCCTCGACCAACCTCGAGTTCCGTGGCCGTTCCCCACGTACTGCCCGCATCAACCTTCCTGGCACAGGCCGGGCGATCAACCCGAAGGCCCCCGACTGGGAGCCGTTCATCCCTGAGGAGGTGGTCAGAAGGTCCCTGGTTAGCGAGATCGTGGACTTCACGGGTCTCCCGAGAGCCATCAAGTCCGCGTTCGACATCAGCGCCCCGTTACGTCAAGGAGCCCTGTTCATCGGGCGTGGTGCGTGGTGGCGGGCATGGGGTCCGATGCTCCGAGCGTTCGGCTCCGACACGTTTGCCCGCCAGTTGAACGACGAGATTGCTGGGATTGGTGAAGTAGCCGCTCGCGCGGCGCTTGGCGATCAGGACGCCCTAGCCGCGGTAGCCCGTGCCGGCATCAGGGAGCAGGCGGGGCTGGATCTCACTCGGTTTGGTGACGAGGCAGTCTCTCTGACCGCCCGTGAGGAAGCGTTCTCTACGCGCCTCGCTGGCCGCATTCCAGGTATCAGAGCCTCAGAGCGATCATTCGCCACGTTCCTGAACAAGCTCCGCGTGGACATCTTCGACAACAAGGCAGAAGACCTTCTGCGGCGGCTCGACGAAGGCATTCTGACGCGCGAGCAGTACGACAACGAACTGAACGAGATGGCGCGCTGGATCAACATCGCGACTGGCCGCGGCGACCTCGCCGGCCCCGGTCCACTGTCGTCACTGGGCAGCAAGCTCGCCGAGAGTGATCTGCTGGTTGCCTCCAACCGCGTCTTCTTCTCGCCGCGTCTCCAGATCGCGCGCATTCAGGCGATAGCCACTGCCCTCCGCACCCTCAGTCCCACCTCCTCGCTGAGCCGTCAGATGCGTCTCGAGATCGCCCGCGACCTCGCGTCGTTTGTTGGCGCGGGGACGCTGGCACTAACAGTGTTGAAAGAGGCCGGCTGGGTTGACGTCGAACTCGACCCCCGCTCCTCAGACTTCGGCAAGGGGCGCACCGCCAGCGGTGATCGTTACGACCCGTGGGGTGGCTTCCAACAGATCGCCCGATTCGTCGCCAACGTCGTCACTGACGAGCGCAAGGCCGCTGACGGCGACATCGAAGGCATCGAGGGTGGACGCCCCACCACGATCGGCCGCTTCGTGCGCTCCAAGCTCGACCCCGGAATCCCCTCACTCGTGGTGGACCTGCTCACGGGCGAGACCTTCATGGGCGACGACATCACGCCATCTACCCGTGAGGAGCAGATCGAGCGCGTCGTTGAGCGGTTCTCGCCCCTCTCAGCCGCTGACATCGTGGAAGGTGCCAGCCGTGAGGGCCTACTTGGGGCGGTCAAGGCCGCTCCGGCACTCACGGGTGTGGGCTTCAACAGCTACCAGGGCCTTGGTGACGTCTACGACGAGGTGGCACGCGATCTCGCCGGCCAAGAGTTCGACATCGCCGGCAATACCGAGACCTTCCCGGCGGTAGAGCGGTACGACCAGCTCCCGAAGGGCTTCCAGGAGATCGTCAAGGCCGACCCGCGCTCGCAGGCCAAGCTCGAGGAGAACGAGGAAGACCCCTCAGAAGACCTCAGCCGGGAGCAAACGAGCGCCCTGTTCGACCAGCACGACCGCAACATGGAACGCCTCGAGGAAGACCTACGCGCCAACCTGGATGCCGGCATCGAAGGTGAAGATCGCAGGGAAGCGATCCGATCCTTCCTCAGCGACCGATTCATCTCCTCCTCCGCCATCTTCGATGGTCCGCTGGGTGAGGAAGAGGGCGACGAGAACCAGCCACTCCGTGACGCGCTGGCCGAACGCTACTGGTCCGCCCCCCTCCCGGAAGACCTCGAGACCGGCCGGTTCGATTTCGACAGCCGTGACGCCGTGCGTGACGAGGTACTGGCAGAAGCCCGTCGCAGGGGCGTGGACATCGACTACATCATCGGGGCCGGCCTTGGCTCCTACCGGGGTGAGCGGTTCGATGACGAGCAGGTGCGCACCGCGGTCGAGGACTACGAGCAGTTCCGCCGCAGCCTTGAGGACACCGGGTTCTTCGACCTCCGTGACGAGGCATGGGTGGTGTTCCGTGACATCCATCCACAGCTTGCCAACATCCCTGACTACTGGGACTGGCGAGACGAGGAGACGGACGCCCTGACCGAAGCGTTCAAGGATCTCGGCTTAGGGCCGAACACAGCCCGTCGCGAAGCGGAGTTGGAAATCGGCAGGTACTCTACGGTCACGCAGTTCAACGAGTTCCACCGCACACTGTTCCGCCATCAGTGGGTTGTGGATAACCCAGAACTGGCGTTGAGGGCGATGAATGAAGGCTGGTTCACCCCGGACACGCAGGAACGAGGCTTCCTGAGAGGGTTCGAGGCAGGCGCGGTAG
>JANQPS010000727.1 GCA_028285365.1 Thermoanaerobaculia bacterium
AGGGTGCCGCCGAGCTCCGTGACCAGCACCTTCTTGGCCTCGAGGAGGCTGTCGATATAGGCGGCGTTCCCGTTGCCGTGCGCGGCGAGCTTCTCCATCTTGGAGTCCTGGTAGTTGCCCGTGCCAAATCCCAGGACGGAGAGGTCGATCCCGCTCCGGCGCTTGTCCTTGATCAGTCGGACCATCTCGCCGTCGCTCGACGGTCCAACGTTGAAGTCTCCGTCAGTGGCCAGGATGACCCGGTTGTTGCCGCCTTCGAGGAAGTTGCCGAGTGCCACGTCGTAGGCCAGCTGGAGGCCGGCACCTCCCGCCGTCGAACCACCAGCATGGAGGCCCTCCAGGGCCTGGAGGATGGCGCCTTTGTCACCGCCTGACGTTGGCTCGAGCACGAGCCCGGCGGCGCCGGCGTAGACGACGATCGCGACGGAATCGTCGGCGTCGAGCTGTTCGACCATCAGGCCGAAGGCGCGCTTGAGAAGCGGCAGTTTGTCGGCCGAGTGCATCGAGCCTGACACGTCGATGAGGAACACTAGGTTGTTGGCCGGCAGATCCTGCGTGTCGACGCGCTCTCCCTGAAGACCGATGTGTACGAGCCGATGCTGCGGATTCCAAGGGGCAGCCGACACCTCGGTCACCACCGCGAACGGGTGCTCCCCGCTGGGGTCCGGATAGTCGTAGCTGAAGTAGTTGAGCAGCTCCTCGATGCGCACGGCGTCAGCTGGAGGCAGCATGTTCTCGCGCTCGATGAATCTTCGGGTATTGGCGTAGGACGCTGTGTCGACGTCGATCGAGAAGGTCGAGAGGGGCTCGTCGAAGGGGGAGAGAAAACGTCCTTCGTTGATCGCGTCGTAGGACTCCCGGTTGTAGGCATCGGCTTCGATTGCTGCAGCTGCATATGCGACCCGCAAGGCCTGCGGTGCGACCAGACCCTTGTTGCTCAGTTGCTGCGCTTGTTCGAGCCGTTGGCGCGCGGGGCGCGGTTGCGGATGGACTCGACTGAGCTCAGCCTCTTCCACGATCGGTGCTGGCGGAGGAACGACCTGAGGTTTTGGGGTCTTGCACGCCACGGCGAGCACGACCAAAGTCGTGAGAAGAGGTCCTAGGCATTGTCTGGACCATCTGGCGATGAGACGTGGCCCGTTCTCTGAGACTCTTGGCCGTGTCGGTGTCCTTCGGATGCTGTGTATGTCTTTCATCGGTGCCCCCTGAGTGATTCCTCGTAGCCGTTGGACCTCGCGCTGCGGAACATGGTTCCTCACGAGAGGGTCCGCTGGCCGGGAATTGACGCGTGGTGACGAGCGCAGACGACAAGTCAGCGTGCTCTCAACCGGTCAGACACATGAGCTCGCGGAAACGAAACCAGACGCCGCCGGCGCGCGGTCGTCACCGATCTCGGAGGCGGCGGGGGCGGGTCCGGATCAGACGTCGCGTGCGAAGGAGGCTAGAGCTCGGTCGCACTCCTCGGTCGGACTGTTTGCGGGCGTTACAGGCCTCGGTTTCGGGCCGTCATGTCAGCTCGCTTCCTGGCTCATGAGCTGATGGTAGCGCTCGAGCCCGACCTGGCCGCCCGTCCATTTTCGAACCTGAGTCTTAAAATGTCGTCGAGACGACGTGATGTCAGCGGACGAAACCAGCGAGATCACCAAGCTCCTCAACGAGGCTCAGGCCGGACGTGAGGAGGCGCTCGACGACGTCATGGACCTCGTCTATCGACGGCTCCGTGCTCTGGCCTCGTCGCAGCTCCGTCGTCGGGCGGCCGTCGCCGGTGAGGTTTCTCTTCAGCCGACCGACCTCGTTCACGAAGCCTTCCTACGACTGATCAAACAGAGGAAGCAGTACGACAATCGCGGGCACTTCTTTGCCATTGCCTCGCGAGTGATGATGCGCGTACTCGTGGACGAGTATCGAGCACGAGGACGGGCGAAGCGTGGCGGCGAGGCGATCCGCGTGACGTTGACCGATCATCAGATCCCGGGCGTCAAACCCAGCGAGCTGTCAGCCCTCGTGCCCGCCTTCGTCGAGTCGCTGGAGCATCTCCAGGAGCTCGACGCTCGCACTGCCGAGGTCGCCCAGCTCCGCCTACTCTGGGGATTGACCATGGACGAGATCAAGGACACTCTGGGGATCTCGCTCTCTACCGCTGAGCGGGAGTGGCGCTTCGCGCGGGGCTGGCTCGCAAGCCGGCTTGGCGAAAGCCAAGAACCCTCGCCGGGCTGAGTGCGCCCAGCGAGGCCCCTCGTGCTCGTCCTGCTCGTCGCGAGTGGCTCGAGTCCTCGGCAACGAGTCGACCAAAGCGTGCTCTGGTATTGAAACCAAGACCCCCTCGAGACGCTGTCTAGGAGCAGCCGCTCATGGCGCCGGTATCGGTGACGACTTTGAATGCAGTACCGAGGGGATTGGAGTAGGTCTTGACCTGGCCGTTGCGCGTGTCGCGGACTCTGATGGTGACGCCCTGGTCGGTCACGCCGCCGATGAAGATCCAATAACGACCGTTGAGACCACATCCGTCCAGAACCTTGAGGATGAGCTCGATGTTCGACGAGTCACCAAAGTGACCGAGTGAAGTGTTGTTCGTGTACTCGACCAGTCGAAGATCGCCGCTCCCGCCATTTTGATCGCGAAAGGTCGCCTTGACCTCGAAGCGGTTGCTGAGCAGACACACCGTGGTCGAAGACGCTCTGCAGCTGGAGGTGTCGGTTCCGTCGCCACCGCCGCCCGGGCTGCGCCAGTAGACGCCAATCGCGAGGCTGCGCCCTGCGGGACGGACCCAGTCGGTGAGTCCGACGAAACGAGCGAGAGTTGGTGCCTGGCTGCCGACGGTCGTCGCTACGACGCCGAAATGAGGCGCGTACGTGCCCGAGAAACGCACGCCGAAGTAGGCACTCCTGGACGGGACGCTCACCGAGAAGGCGCGGCGAAAGCAGCGGGCCTGGTTGGCCTCGAATCTCCCCGTGTCGAAACGCTGTGATCTCCTCAGGTTGCCGGGAGAACCGCCTGAGTTGTTGTACATGACGAAGGTGATGTCGTAGCTCCGCGCCCGCTCGCTGTACATGCAGACTTCGAGCTCTGTGATGCTGCCGCCCGAGGCCGGGAAGGTGATCCGGTCGACGTACTCGACGAGTGCGTCGACGGGCTCGTTCGGCCGGACGAAGGCGTCGGTCTGGCCGTCGAGATTCGAGAAGAACCGTGGCGTCGATCCTGGAGAGTCGTGACGCAGAAAGTCCTGCTCTTCGGGGGCATCGACGAATGTCACGTCGCGATCACGAAGGGCGATCGCATTGGGCAGGTTCCCGACTCCGGCTTCGAGTTGGATGGGTTCGTAAGCAAGGGTGCTGGTCGGAGCGACGAGCCCTAGAAGCGCTGCCAGGAGGATCAAAGCCGTCAGCGACGCGTAGAGAGCCTGGCCTGCTTCGGTGCGCTCGGCGGCCGTCACGTCGAGCGGCCTGCGCTGTTTCGTGTCGGACTTCGATCGTGAGACGATTGGTTTTGGCGTTCGCCAGCTCGGCTTGGTCATGGTCTTGGTCCCTCTATCGGTGGGTTGTGCAGCCTGGGGAGACGCCACGCGTTGCTTGTGGGTCTCGAGAAGGAACGCGCCGAACTCGCGGGAAACCCTTCACACGCCACCGTGGACCTCATCCGCCCGTGACTTTCTGTTGCGAGTGGGCTCCTCGGTCGAGCGGTCCTGCCGAGCGCGTGGAGTGCCGGGGTGTTGCCTCGGTCGCGCCTGGGGCCAGCCGTGTGGCTGTGAGATGATTCAGCTCACAGTCATGACCCCAGAGCAATTTGCGCGACTCAAGCAGCTGTTCTCGTCGGCACAAGATCTGGCCGAGCCTGAGTTGCTGGCGCTGGTCGCCGAGGCGCGAGCGCAGGACGAAGCCGTTGCCCAGGAGCTCGAACGGATGTTGGGGCGCCTCGGGGAGTCCCAGCTCGAAGCGGTCGAGGCTGGGGTGGG
>JANQPS010000816.1 GCA_028285365.1 Thermoanaerobaculia bacterium
CTACGGCATGGGCGTGTCCGAGACGATGCTCGGTAAGGCTCTCGGGGCCCGCCGCCCCGACGTTCTGGTCGCAACGAAGTTCAACAACCCCATGGGCACCGGCCCGAACGCCATTGGCAGTAGCCGGCTCTCGGCGATACGCGAGTGCGAGAACAGTTTGCAGCGCCTCGGCACCGATTGGATCGACTTGTATCAGGTCCACAGCTTCGACGAGACGAGCCCCCTCGAGGAGACACTTCGAGCCCTCGACATGCTCGTGCAGCAGGGAAAAGTGCGCTACATCGGCTTGTCGAACTATGCCGGATGGCAGATCGCGAAGGCCGACGGAATCTCACGCCGACTGGGCCTCCAGCGCTTCTGCTCGGTGCAGGCCTACTACTCCTTGGTCGGGAGAGAACTCGAGCGCGAGATCATCCCCGCAGCTCTCGACCTTGGGCTCGGCATCCTCGTGTGGAGCCCACTGGCGAGTGGCTTCCTCTCCGGAAAGTACACCAGAGAAGCGGCAGCCGAAGGTCGTCGGGCAAAAGTGCAGGTGCCGCCCGTGGACGAAGAACGTGGATTCGCCATCGTCGAGGTTCTTCGCGAGATCGCCCACCAGCACGAGGCCTCGGTCGCGCAGGTGGCGCTGGCGTGGCTGTTCCACAAGCCCGGAGTCACGAGCGTCATCGTCGGTGCGCGAAAGGCGGAGCAGCTCGAGGACAATCTCGGAGCTGCCGAGCTCGAGCTTTCGCCCGATGAGATGGAGCGCCTCGACGACGTCAGCCAACTCGCCCGCGAGTACCCGGACTGGACCCCGCCAATCGTCCAGCGAGGGCAGGACATGGCCAGTCGATTGGCCGACCTGGGATAGACGTCGCGATCTGAGAGAAGCGAGGATATTTCATGCGTACTGTCATGTTTGGTGACCTCCCAGTCTCCGCAATCGGTCTCGGATGTATGTCCATGACCGACTCGTACGGGATCGCAGACCGTGAGGAAGCGGCCCGCACGCTCGAGCGAGCCGTCGAGTTGGGCGTCACCCTGTTCGACACCGCCAATGCCTACGGTGCCGGCGAAAACGAGCGCCTCGTCGGCGCGACCTTGGCTCCCTATCGAGAGCAGGTGGTCATCGCCACCAAGTTCGGGTTCGTTCACGACGGCAAGGTGCCGCGCATCGATGGCCATCCAGACCGCGTTGCCGACCGCTGCAGCGAATCTCTCGACCGGCTCGGTGTGGACACCATCGACCTCTACCTCCTGCACCGTCCCGATCCGGAGGTACCGATCGAGGACACTGTGGGAGCCATGGCCAGGCTGGTGGAGCTGGGCAAGGTCCGCTACCTGGGGCTCAGTGAAGTCTCGTCCGACACTCTCACTCGAGCCCACCAGACGCATCCGATCTCAGCGGTCCAGTCTGAGTACTCGCTGTGGAACCGCGATCCTGAGAAGGATGTTCTCGACACTTGCGCCGAGCTGGGCGTTGGATTCATGCCCTTCAGTCCGCTGGGGCGCGCCATGCTCACAGGCGCCTTGACAGATCCCGAGCAGGTCACCGGCGAAAGCGACTACCGGGCCACCCTGCCCAGGTTCCAGGGCGAAAACTTCGACCGGAACCTAGCACTCGTTTCGCAACTCGAGCAGGTTGCCGAAGAACTTCAGATGCCGCCTGCCCAGCTATCGCTTGCTTGGGTTCTGTCTCGCGGCGGTCACATTGCGCCGATCCCGGGCACTCGGCGCCGCAAATGGCTCGAACAGAACGTCGGCGCCGTCGATGTCTGTCTATCTTCCGACACGGTCAGCACGCTCGACCGGATCTTCGACCCAGCCAACGTCGCTGGCGGCCGCTATGCACTGAGCTGGATGAAGTCTGCGGACACGGATGCAGACGGCTAGCCGGCATCAGATGAGGACTCCCCTTGCGATCGTTGATTGATCAGCAGCGCTAACAAGACACGAAAGAGAGACGCAACGTGATCGGACGACTCCTCGCCAACACGCTGGTAAAGACTGGCCCCAACGCTCCCCTTTTCGACAGCCCCGCCAACCACGGCCTCGACTATGAAGACGTCAGCTTCGAAGCCAGTGACGGCGTGACCCTCCGAGGCTGGCTAATCCCCGGAGATCCCGACCGGGTCATCATCCAGAGCCACTTCGGCCTCTTCTGCAGCCGAGCCGGCTACACCAGAGAAGGCAAGAACTTTCTCCTGAGACCGATCCCGAATGACGTCGAGTTTCTGCGCCAAGCGAAGTACTTCCACGATGCCGGCTACACGGTCCTCGTCTACGACTTTCGCAACCACGGCGAGAGCGACGAAGCCATGGATGGCTTCGTCAGCTATGGCCCCGAAGAAGCCAAGGACGTTGTCGCGGCGGTCGAGTTCATCACGAGCCACCCCACCTACGGCCACGCATCGATTGGCCTGATGAGCATCTGCATGGGCCAGGGCGCCAGCGTCTCGGCGTTCGGGCGACCCGACGGCCTCAAGGGCAATACGAGCATTCGCTGCATGGTCTCAGTCCAGCCGCTCGACTACCAACACTTCCTCCGCGGAATGAACATGCCGAGCTTCCTTCAGAACCGAGCGAACGCCTACATCGAGGCCAACACCGACTTCGACTACTACAACAACACATGGCGGCCCTTCGTCAAAGAAGTGGACGTCCCCACCCTCGTCATCCAGAACCGAAACGACGGCTTTCTCGACGAAGGCTTTGTCAAGGGCGTCTACGACGACCTTCAGGTGGAAAAGGACATCCTGTGGATCGAGGTACCCAAGAAACGAACACGGGCTGCCAACCGGATCGCCGCCTACGAGTGGATAGGCACGAACTCCGAACCGATCCTTGCTTGGTTCAACCGATTCATGGACGGCGACGACCTGCCAACAGCAGCGGCGGGGCAACCATGAGAACTGTTCACTTCGGAGAACTCGAAGGCCATGGCTAACACCTCAGAACTTGCGTCTCCACCGACGTGCGGACGCGTCCGCCCACCGGCCAGCTCTTCGAGGAAAGCGCTCAGATTTGAGTGCTCCGGAGACCGAAGGCGAACAGGTCGGCCTGAGCGGCCTCATCCACTCAATGGTAATGACGCCTGAGCGGCGTATCTGACTCAAGTTTTGAGCTGGTCCTGAGCGACGAGGAAGCAGGAGCGTAGGACCGCTCGCTCGCGCAAGGCCGAGGGATTCGCCGTGCCGACGCTCGACTCCTTGGAGTCGATCGGCGCACACTGCAGCACGTACGGGCTGCCGCGATTGAGCGACGACGAAGGAGGAGCGAAAGAGTGGTAGCCCGTACGGGATTCGAACCCGTGTTACCGGCGTGAGAGGCCTGTAACTGCATCCTTCTGCGTCCGGTGGCGTGCGGAGGAAGTACTGCTATCATTCGGTTTGTGCCGTCAGAGTCCACGCAAGTCCAGCGCCATCCGTCACGATACTTATAGCTAGATTATATGTCTGCTTTCAGCACCCGGACGTCTCGGCGCAAACTGCCGCGGTCACAGAGAATTCGTTGGACGAAGCTCGCTCGGGGCCGTGCGCTCGGCTACCGACGATCGAGCAACGATGCTGGTACCTGGTACGTCAGGGTGTACACAGGACGCAAACCATCGCCATACCAGATCCAGAGCTTCGCCACAGCAGACGATCTCGTGCCATCCGATGGCTCGGCAGTGCTTACCTATGGCGAGGCAACGAAGGAGGCGCTTGCCTGGGACTATCACGGCCGCCAGCGGGGCCAGGTTCACACAGTAGGCGAAGTGGTCGCGCAGTACTTAGCCTGGTACCAGGAACACCGAAAGGACTACCAGCGTCGTAGCCAACTATTCCGGGCAAACGTGCTCCCCCTAATCGGTCAACTCGAGTTGACCAAGCTTTCCGCCCGGGAGCTTAGGTCGTGGCACGAGGCCCTCGCGAGATCGCCTGCCAAGCTCCGAGGCGGCCAAACTAGGCCGGCCAGAACCGAGGAGCAGAGGAGAGCCCGAAAAGTCACGGCCAACAGAGCACTGTCAGCGCTGAAGGCAGCGCTCAATCGCGCCTGGGGCGATGGCCTGATCACTGGCGAGCGAGCCTGGGACAAGGTGAAGCCGTTCAGGGACGTAGAGGCTAGCCGGCTCCGATACCTAGACGGAAACGAGTTGCGAAGGTTGGTCAACACCTGCGAGGGAGACTTTCGGCTACTTGTTAGGGCGGCGATCTACACGGGGGCTCGCTATAGCGAGATCTGTGCGCTTGAGGCTCGGGACGTCAACATAGACGCCAAGGTCGTAAGCATCGCAAAGTCCAAGAGCGGTCTGCCACGCAACATCTTTCTGGGGGTTGAGGCACTGCGCTTCTTCGAGAGGTTGACAGTTGGTGTCAGTCCTCGCTCCCGGTTGTTCAAGCGAGCTGATGGACTACCCTGGGGCCGGAATCACCAGTCGCGCAGAATGGCCAAGGCATGTCGGGATGCGGAGATTGACCCGCCTGTTGGGTTTCACCAACTTCGCCATACCTACGCGAGCGAGTATCTGATGAATGGCGGCTCTTTGGTCGCCTTGGCGAAACAGCTGGGACACTCGACTACAAGGATGGTCGAGCGGCACTACGGTCACCTCGCAGACTCCTGGCGAGCCGAAGAAGCAGACCTGTATGCACCGAGGCTTGGCCTCGATGACGGAGCCGACGTCGCTAGCATGCAATTGAGACGCTGAGGCAGCCGGTGAATAGCCTCTTGACGAGGAACCCGCCAGCCGGGACTGACTCGCTCGGAGTGGAGTCGGTTGTTGACGGAGGATCCACAGGGTTGCCCAATCTTGCCGCCGGACCGTTCAAGTAGCATGATCGCTGGCTACGGAGAACCTACTCCTCGATGGAGGTCTTGATGGCAAACGCAATCACATCGCTCTATGGGAGTTGCCTGCTGATCCTCGTTGGCACGGCATTGCAAGCCCAAGGGGAGCCGATCGTCAGGTCTCATCAGGGCGCACGGCCTGTGGCAAACGAGGAATCCCATGTGGTTCAAGGGGAGGCGGTCTACTCCGAATTCGACTACGTTACGCAGTCCGCAGCGGTACTCCTTGAGCCTGTAGTAGTCGGGCCCCGAAAACGTCTCGCAGCGGGTGAAGTCTTATTGGGCTTCGACAGCAAGCGTCAAGGGCGTCGCTACTGCAAACTCGACGAGGATCACAGGACATTGGGCATGAGAGAGGCGACGTGGGTATGCCTAGTACCAGGGCCAACGAACGACACGTTCGTCTCACGATATCTGCTAGCCCAAGGGGCAGTTCTCGGTCGGCGAAAGAAGCTGTCCAAGGAGGCACAGTTTCGGATAACTGACGTACCCCTGCCCACGGAGAGAGCGTCAGAAGTGAGCGGTCGCCGAATGTTCCGAAACGAGATCGTTTTCCAAGGCGCCGCAGGCGGCATTCTTCGTTTCCTATACCGAGAATTTGGCAACGACATGGCGCGTCCTGCTTTCTCGCAGGAGCTAACCTACGACTTTCCCGGCGATGGCTCGCTTGAAGTCGCTGTCAAAGGGGCACGCCTTGAGATTCTCGACGCCGGAAACGCCGGATTGCGCTATCGGATACTGCGCGGCTTCGAATAGAGAACTGCGGGGTGTCACGATAAGAGCCGAGCACCGAGCTAGACTTCAGGCTAGGCGAAGGGCGAACTGACAGCAGCGCGAGCTTTCGCGACAGTCTCCTGGCCTGCTCACCGGCAAGGAACTAGTCGGCCCCCTTCTCCGTCGTGTCCCCTGAGGCCAAGCTTTCGGCAGTTTGGAGTTGCTTGGTGGGCTCGAAGTTGTCGTCTCTCGCCAGCACCCGTATCGCCTCTGTCAGGCCGGCTTCTTCGAACTCAACGGGCCGAATGAGTTCGTAGATCCGAAGAGAAAGAACACCTACCGCCACCGTGAAGCGAACTGCTGCCACAATCGCCTTAGGCTCTCCGACGAGATGCCCAATCTCGTACTTCGTGGAGTCGCCGTTTGGGAACTCCTTGATTCTCTGAGTCAGCGACCTTTCGTTGGGGTGCCCTCCGTAGTCGATTGCGTGGCTGTAGAGGCCTTGCGCTCTCTCCGATACTTGCGGCGAAAACTCCTCTAGCCGCCCTCGGGCTGTCGCCCACTTGAATTCGGTCTTGGATTTCTTGAGCGACTCACCATCGTCGTGACGCCGCAGAAACACCTCATCGAGTCCCGCAACACGATGAACAAGATGTGCATACGCCGCAGACTCTATGCACCCTCGTCCCACCATGTAGGACTCCGCCACCTGGGTTGAATAGGCAAGTCGAGCGGCGCCCCTGAAAGCGCTTTGAGCGCCGCTAATTAGAAGGCGCGTCACGAGCTCGTCTTCATTGCTCTGCAGAGCATCGGCCGCGAAAAAGACATCTTCGATAGCGACCAGCTGCTTGTGAAATGCCTGAAGCTGTACGAAGGACGCGCGCGAGTTGTAGTCGGCGAGAGCGAAAAATAGGGAAAGCTTGTCCTTGCCCCAGCCCTCTGGCGGCGGCCTGAACAGTTCGTTGGGGTCCAACCGCTCAAGGGTGGAGAGTTCATTCTCGCATGGTTTCATGGACCCCTCCGCCAATTGGCCTTGGATCGGCTGTCTGTACCTGCGCCATCAGGCTACCAAGAAGCCAGCGCCCGATAGGAAGCCTAGCCGTACGAGCGCGTCCTCTGGCCCCGCTTGAAAGTCCCCCAACGTGACTCCAGCTAGCGGACCGAGCAAGGCTCCAGGCCTTAGCCACATCACCGCCGTAGCGGCAACTTTGGTCGGCGCCCCGGCTGGGTGAGCCCCCAGGCCCCTACGGACTGCACCAATTCTCAGCGTTCCGAAGCACCCCTGTGACTTTTTTTGCAGAATTCGACGGCTCCCGGCCCGCATTGGCTCGCAACTAGCTATTGCATACTACGTGCCAACATGTTAGGATGGCGCTTCACGACGAGGGAGGGAATGACGCTTCAACGACGAGGGAGGGCATGTGAAATGGAAGGTTCTTCAGGAAATCTCGCTGCAGACAGTCATTGGGCGCTGGCTTTGTCGGTTCGCGATGCGGCACGAAAGATCGGCATCTCGCGCTCATCCATGTACGAGATTCTTAATCAAGGGATCGGGCCAGCGACGGTCAAGCTAGGGCGGCGGAGGGTTATTCGACTCCAAGAGCTTGATCGTTGGCTCGCTGGCCGCGAAGCCGACGTCTACAGGGTGGTCCAATGACATCAGCCTGCACAGACTGGGGCGCCCACGCGGGGGAAATCCCCTCGCGTCCTGAGAAGGACGCAGCAAATGCCTAGCTTCTATGACGAGCAAGTCCGCCCAGAGATCGATGCCGACCCGAACCGAATCGCCTCGATGACAAATCTCGATCTCCAGTGGCGCTGGAAAGAGGACAAGTGGATCGCGACTTCAGTGCCATACGACAACCCGTGGCGAGTTAAGGGAGACCCATCACGGATTGTCTTCAGACCCGGGGAACTAGGTCCCTACGTCTACGGCCTCGGAAGGGGAGGGACTTGGCTAGCGCTCGTAAACGATGGGCAGGAGCCTCACGGTCAGGTGCGAACGGATCTAATCAACGAGATCGCAAAGCTCTATGGCCTCCGACCACCCACCAATCGCAAGAAGGCTGACCAGGAGTGGGCCTTCACTTCCACCTGTGGCCAACAACTACGGCTGCGCCGATGGAACGCCGTCAAAGGGATCGACAAGACGTTCGCGTGGAGCGTTCGTCAAGGCGAGGAGTGGGTGCCTGGGCTGCAAGGATTGTCCGTACAGCTCTACAAGATTTGCGAAGTCGATGCGGCAATTCAGAGCGGCGATCGAGTCTACCTAGCGGAGGGCTGCAAAACGGCCGATGCGCTCGCGCGGCTCGGGGTAACCGCTACCACTGCACCACATGGGAGAAGGCTGGATACAGGCCATTGCGAGAGCCTCCGAGGAGGAAGGATCGTTCTGGCGGCCGATGCCGATCTTCCAGGACGAGACTATGTCCGCTCTGCGGGCCGCGACCTAGTGGCCGCTGCTAACTCAGTTCACGTGCTGGACCCATTTCCGGCCCGGTGGGACGGTTCGGACTTCGCGGACTACGAAGAAGAAGTCGGGGCGCACGATCCAACCACACTGATTTCTTCGCCCCTTCTCCTGCAGAAGTTCTCGGACTGGGACAGCTCCTACGAGATACAGCGAGCCCTCTCTTGCTTCCCGCAAGAGATCGAGCATCTTGTAGGGACCGAGCGAGGCAAGAGAATCCTTCTTGATCAGGCCTCGCTACTAGGCGGGCCTTCCGACTCGCCCATGGCTCGCTACATTCTCGATCGCCTCAAGGGGTCGGCGAGTGACATCGAGCGGGAAATAGTGGAACAGGCCCTGCTCTACCTAGAATCGACGGGCGAAGATGACTTCGCCACGGACGACCTCCTAGCGTGGCTGTTTCAGCAGCAACCCCTTCGTTGGAGTGACTGGGACGGCAACGGGCGGGCAATGACAAGGAACAAGCTCGGCACAATTCTGAAAGACGTCGGTGCGCCGAGCTACAAGAACCCCAAAGGGCTGAGAAGGAGGCGGCGCAGGGATGTCGAGCGCGCTGCAAAGCTGATGGATCTGGCGGCCTCATCACCAAGCCCAGGCGACCTCGGCGATCCGGTCGGGTCGCCCAACACGGCGACCCTTGACTCGCTCAAGTCCCCCACTCCCAAGCCCTGGGGCGACTCCGGCGACTCCGAGAGTTCCCTAATTACTACTAGGGAGCTAGAAATCTCTTACTCTGATCAGGAGGCCTCTCGCAAAAGCAAGAGCGCCACCGAGACCACGGAGGGGGTCGGCCAGAGGTCATCAAGCTATGGTCGATGGATGTACAACGACTCGGCCGACGATCACATTCACGCTTCTAGAGAACAAGAAGGCGATCAAGAGGAGCTGCAGCTGGAATCGTCCTTTGACGCTGATATCTACAGCGATCTTAGTGACGACGAGTGGGAAGACTACGACGAAAGAACCTCTATCCTGTCTACTGAGGGAATCGATCACCCAGAGGCCAGGGAGATCGCGCTGGAGAGTCTGCTGCGCCGGAGGTCCCGATGATAGACGAACCCCACTCAGAACAAGAGGTTCTGGCTCACCTCGACGAACGACTTGTACCAGACCGTTTTCGCCCTGTCTTCGAAAGGGCATACACACTCAAATCGCGTGTGGACGCAATCAAAGCCAATTGCCTCGAATGCCAAGGGTACGACCTCAAGGCGGTCTACGGCTGCACCGCGCGTCTGTGTCCGCTCTGGCGATTCAGACCCAGGTCCAGGAGCCCTGTGGATGAGGCGAATCGCTGCACCCAGCTTCACAGAAGCCACGATCTCGACCCAGACGGTGCCTTTGCACCCGACCAGGGAGATCATGCGTCCTAGGCGACCCGATGCAGGGTTTTCGGCCCACGGCTAGAGACGGCAATCTCTTGAGCGTTCTTGTCGCCTACCGCAGAATGTCGCGGTTACCCCACAAGACCCCACCAGCGTAGTCGAATCGAGAGCGCCCGGTATCTTGAGCGTGCAGGAGGCGGACGAGTACACCCGAGGTGTCAGGTGAACGCTCAGGCCCAAGACCGAGGTGCTCGGAGAGACAGGGGCCCTTCGAGCCACCTACGGTCTATCACCATCAACCTTGGCGAGCAGCTCCGTCATCTTCTCGCGGAGGGGTTCGAGATGATCGACATCTATAGTTGCAACTAGCTCTGAGAGCCGATCACGAAGTGACTGCACGTCGCAGGCCCGGAAAAGATATAGGTCGGCCGGCGACCTAGATGCCAACAAGCGGCCCAGAAACTCGCTTCCCAAGAAACCCTCAGAAATCCTTGAACGCTGTTCACCAACCGGAACCCCGGCATCCGTCAGGATTTGACCCATTTCAGAACTGATCCGAGGTAGTTCGAAAAAGTTTCCGCTAGCGACTGAGAGGGCGACGACTCTGCATCGAGGGACTTGGCCTTCCGTATAGATAGCAAGAGCAGATATCGATACCAGGTCAACTCCATCTTCGGGGTAAAGGACATTCGGCAAGCGACGGAGTTCAGCAGCAAGGTGGCTCTTTATGAGCGCTTCCAGGGTGTCAGGTGCTTCCACTTCGATGCTGACTGGAAGGTTGAACTGGCGCGCCGGCTCCTGGCCTCCAGCCAGGTAAGGCGATGCTGCTAGCAGGAGAAACGCTAGTAGATGCGGTCTCAAGACCATAGTTGCCCAGACTATATCGCTCTCTTGGGCGCGCCAACGCAGCTCACAAGCCCGCCCGCTGGCGGTCGACCAGTCGTTCAGCTGGAGCACCATCCAGCGTCTGCCGTTTGCTAGGCCTTTGACTGGGATCGGATCCAACGCAGCGCATAGCAGAGGATGCACCAGCTAGAATTCGTTCCTGCTCCAGCCTCTTCTTGAACGCTAGTGAGGACTACCGATGAGTAGACCCAAACCCTTTCGGACGGTTCTCATGGCCAGCCTTCTACTCTGTGTCACCAACGATAGCGCCTCGCAGGAGCGGCCAGGCTGCGTCAAGTTGGTTCTCAACAAGTACTGCCTAGGCGGTCAAGTAGACGAGTCCTTGACCGGAGCGCCTGTCCACAGGGACGAGTCCATGCTTGCTTGGCAGCTGGACGATGGAGGCGAATCGGTCAACCTACTCCCAGACGGCCGTATTCATGCTGTAGTCAAACAGATCGCGCGAGCCAGCGCGCATGAATGGAAGCGAAAGCTCAACTCGGTCTACGGGCCCGGCACGGACCTTGGTCCGATAGCTCACTGGGAGCGAGCACAGTACTCGGTCCTGCTGATCTATGAGGCCGATAAGAAGCTAGTCAAGATCCTGTGGGTTTTGGAGAACCCCGAGGGCCTCTAGGCAGCCTTGAAGACTTGTCGGCTCTCCCTGGGCGCGCAGACCGACGCTGAGTGAGACCGGTTAGCAACCGCGGCGGTGCCCGGTAGTGGCTCGCCCGGTAGTGGCTCAGTTTGTTTTCTGAGGCCGTCCGCCTCGATGCTGCGTCTCAGGTAGCAGGGACACGAGATCCTCGACCGTCCACTGGCGATCGGTGACGCCAGCCGCCATCGCGGGAGTGACGCGGTTGTTGCCCTTGGTGCGGAGGCTCTGATGCGGCCGACAGAAGTTGTAGTACGCGAAATGGATCGCCACGGCTGCGGCATGGTTCTCGATCTTCTTCGAGAAGGCGTTGGTCAGGCGAGTGAACCGACGCATGCTCATCCGCATGGTGAGGTTCTGGCGCTCGACGTAGGACGTGTTGATGTGCTCGGGGTCGGGGTTGCCGCGTACCTCGATCTTCTTCGCGCCCGTGCACTTCGCCGGGCTGTATCGCTTCTGCGGCTCGGGATCGGCCCCGTACTGCTTCTGGAGCATGGCGTAGTCGACTCCATCGGCACCGAAGGCTCGGTCAACGGCTTCGAGGTACATGGCATGTCCGTCCGTCGTGAGCTGGACGCGCTCGGCTAGCCGGCTTTCCAGGTCGCGCATGAACAGCTCCGCGTTCCACGCGTCGCGAGCACCGACCAGCCAGGACGCACAGAGTTTGGAGTCCGCGCAGATCGCGGTGTACGTCCACACGTCGCCGACCCATTCGTCTTCGTCGCCGCGCACGTTCTTGGCCTTCTTGCCGACGAAGGACCAGATCTCGTCGCACTGGACGCGCTTGCAGGGCAGGCCCTGGAGCTTCAGCTCGTGAAGCTCGACGCACGCGGTAGCCAACTCGGTCAGGAGCTTGGTGACCGTGTTCCGAGAGACGCAAGCTATGCGAGACGTTGCCCTGATAGAGCACCCCTCGACCAGAGCCTTAACGATCGCCGCTCGCTTCCCCGCGTCCAGTGGATTTGCCATATTAAAATTGTGCCTAGCGTCATGCATATTGTCAGGTGTTGCAAAATTCCGCAAATCATGTACGGTTGGTGCATGGAAGAGTACCGAACTCCTGGTCAACTGATCCAGGCGCTGCTCACGGAGCGTGGCTGGACTCAGAAAATCTTGGCCTCCGTACTGGACATCAGTTACAGCAGACTCAGCCGAATCATCACCGGCAACCAGCCGCTCACGGCTGAGCTGGCCCTTGCCCTGGGCGAGGTATTCGCAGAGGACCCTGAGCGATTCCTGGAACTCCAGAAGAGCTATGAACTCGCCTTGGCTCGACTGGTGGTTACGCCGAACCCCGAGAGAGAGCATCGAGCCATGCTCCTCGCGGAACTTCCTGTCAAGGAGATGATCTCTAGGGGCTGGCTCGACGTTGACGATCAGAAAGACCTGAGCGCGATAGAGACCGAATTGGTCAGGTTCTTCGGTGCCGAATCCATCGACGAGATTGAAGTGCTCCCCCACGCCGCCAAGAAGACGAAGGTGGCGGAAGACGTGACTGCCGTTCAACTAGCTTGGATTCACCGAGTAAGGCAGATCGCGTCTGGGATGATCGTTTCCACCCCGTTCTCACCGGTTGGAGTCCGGGCTGCCTTGAAGAGGCTCGATGCCCTTCTCGGCTCGCCCGAGGAGGCGAGGCACGTACCGAGGATTCTTGACGAATGCGGCATTCGGTTCGTAGTCGTCGAGAGCCTTAAAGGGGCGAACGTTGATGGCGTTTGCTTCTGGCTCGACGAGCGTTCTCCCGTCATAGGAATGACGATGCGGTACGACCGAATCGACAACTTCTGGTTCGTGGTGCGTCACGAGCTTGAACACGTGATTAGAGGCGATGGTCGCGACATCGTTGCCCTGGATGCCGAACTCGAAGGACCAAAGGCGGGGGTCGGGGACGAGGTCCCTGAGCAAGAGCGCAGAGCCAACAAGGCTGCCGCAGCCTTCTGTGTGGATCAGAAGAAGCTATGCATGTACATCGCTCGCAAAGAGCCATTCTTCTCAAACCGAGATGTGCTCGCGCTATCTCGAATGCTCGATGTGCACCCTGGGCTGATTGTCGGCCAACTCCACCACCGCACGGGCCGGCACAACCTACTGAGAAAGCACCTCGCAAAGATCCGAAGCGTGGTGCTCCCCAACGCTTATGCCGATGGCTGGGGCGATGTCGCCCCCGTCTAGTT
>JANQPS010000817.1 GCA_028285365.1 Thermoanaerobaculia bacterium
CGCGCTGCGATCGGGCGAGATGGCCCGGCACTCCGTCGGAATGACATGCCGGGGATGGGTTGGGGCTGCTGGTTGGGGTCTGGGTTTGTTGCGGCGGACGTCAGGGATGTTGGTCGCGACGACGGCCAGGCTGCTACTCATGGCGCGCTTTCGGTCGGGGTTCCTCCTGCGTGCCGGCTGGGGATCGCGCTGCGATCAGGCGTGATGGCCCGGCACTTCGTCGGAATGACATGCGGGGATGGGGTATGGGTTTTGTTGCGGCGGATGTCAGGGGCGTTTGTTGCGACGACGGTCAAGTTGCTACTCATGGTGCGCCTTGGTCGGGGTTCCTCCTGCGTGCCGGCTGGGGATCGCGCTGCGATCAGGCGTGATGGCCCGGCACTCCGTGGGAATGACATGTGGGGATGGGGCCGGTTTTGTTGCGGCGGACGTCAGGGGCGTTGGTCGCGACGACGGTCAAGCTGCTACTCATGGTGCGCTTTGGTCGGGGTTCCTCCTGCGTGCCGGATGAGGATTGTGCTGCGATCGGGCGTGATGGCCCGGCACTCCGTCGGAATGACTTGGGATTGAAGGGGCTAAGGGCTGCTTCTTCGCGCATATTTCCTGGTTCAATTGATGGGCCAGTCTGCGAGAGCCGAATCCTCATCGGGCGCCTCGCCGATCCCTCTAGAATCGGTACATGGAGCCAGGTGAGTTTCTCGGACAAGCGGTAGCCGTGCTGGGTTCGGCGGCAGTGATGCTCTGGCTGAGCGCCGTTCTCCGGCTGCCCTCGGTCGTCGGCCTGATTCTCAGTGGTCTCCTGATCGGCCCGTCGGGTCTGGCGCTCGTCCACGATGCGCACGAGGTCGAGATCTTCGCCGAGATCGGAGTTGTCCTCCTGCTCTTCGTAATTGGGCTGGAGCTGAGGCTCGACGAGCTCCGCGAGCTCGGTCGCCCCTTCCTGCTGGGCGGCCTGACGCAAGCGCTCCTGTTGACGGGTATCGTCGGTGGGGTCACCTACGTGTTGACCGACTCCTGGACGACGGCGCTGTTTGTCGGCTGGGTCGTGACCCTTTCGAGTACGGCCGTCGTCCTCAAGCTCTACGGCGAGCGCAGCGAGCTCCGAACGCCCCAGGGTAGCGCGGCACTTTCGATCCTGCTCTTCCAGGACTTCCTCGTCATCCCGATGGTCGTCCTCACACCCCTGCTGGCTGGCAACTCCGCGGCCTCACCGCGCGACTTTGCGATCCGCTTCGGTGCCGCGCTGGTGGCCATCGTCGTCGTCGTCGTGCTCGCGCGCTTCGTGGTGCCGCAGTTGCTCTACCTGTTGGTCAAGACACGGGTGCGGGAGTTGTTCGTGCTGTCGGGGCTCGCCACTTGCCTGCTGATGTCGTGGTTCACCTACTCGATCGGGCTCTCGCTGGCCCTCGGAGCCTTTCTCGCCGGCTTGCTGGTCAGCGAGACCGAGTACAGCCACCTGGTGATCGCGGACCTGCTGCCCTTTCGGGATGTCTTCGCCAGTGTCTTTTTTGTCTCGATCGGCATGCTGGTGAATCTCGAGTACGCACTGGCGGAGCTACCGCTGCTGCTCGGACTGGCGGTGTTGGTGATCGTTCTCAAGACCGCAGCGACGGGTGTCGCCGCCGCGATTGGAGGGTTCCCGTTTCGGATTGCGTTGATCGCGGGACTGGGTCTGGCTCAGATCGGAGAGTTCTCGTTCCTTTTGATGGAAGTCGGACGCTCGAACGGTCTCCTGGTCGACGCGACGTACCAGATGGTCCTGGTGACGGCCGTGTTGACATTGCTGGCGACGCCGCCGCTCATCCGCTACGCGCCAGCCATTTCCGAGTCCATATCCAATCGACTCCCGTTCCGTGTGGCCAAGAGTGACGACGAAGGGAAGCCGGAGATGGCCAATCACGTCATCGTGGCCGGCTACGGTGTCGGCGGGAGGCTCCTAGTTGGGGTTCTCAAGGAAGCCTCGATCCCTCACCGGGTCGTCGAGCTCAACGCCGTGACCGTCCGTCAGGCGCTCGACGAGGGAATCGACATCGTTCATGGCGACGCCAGTCGACGGGAGATGTTGGAGCACCTAGGAGTGAACCGCGCTCAGGTCCTCGTGTTGGCGATTTCGGATTCAGCGGCTGCTCGCCGCACGGCGCAGCTCACCAAGGTCCTCAATCCGGGGATCGAGATCCTCGCTCGTACTCAGCAGGTCGATGAGATCGAGAAGCTGCGAGAAGCCGGTGCGAGTACCGTTGTCGCCGAGGAGTTCGAAGCCGCTCTCGAGATCTTTGCTCGGGTCCTGGACCGGTTTCACGTACCGAGTAACGTCATTCGTGCGGAGATGCTTGCCCTTCGCGGTGAGGGGTATCGAATGTTGCGCGTCCCCGGGGCCAAAGGCGTCAACGAAGCCGTGATCGATGCGCTGCAAGAAGGCACGACCGATTTGTATCGCATCAACTCCGGGAGTTTCCCGGAAGGCAAGTCGCTGGTTGATCTCGACTTGCGCCGGCAAACCGGCGTCAGTGTGCTGGCGGTCGTCCGGGGAGAACGGTCGTTTACGAATCCGTCGCCCGATATCCGGTTGGAGAAGGCAGATTGTCTGGTGCTCGTGGGCAGCCACGCTCAAATCGACTCGGCTTTCCTGTATCTCGGCGGCGGCGAGGTGCCGGCTCCTTGGAGCGGAGCGAATGAGCTCAGCGATTCGTAACCTGTCGTCATTCGCTGCGCAGCAGACGGGCCGGGTCGACCCGTACCGCGCGCCGGGCTGCGAGCATGCCGGCAGCCAGAGCGGCGACGACCATCAGGAGCGCGACGCTGACGATGACGCCCGGGTCCAGCGGATCGACCTGGAACAGCTGACTTCTCAGTAGGCGCGTTCCAGCAAAGGCCCCCAGGAGTCCGGCTGCGACGCCAGAAGCGAGCAGGATCGCCACGCTGCGCAGCACGCCAAGCGAGATGTCCGCTCGACGGGCGCCGAGCGCCATCCGAAGACCAAACTCGGAGAGCCGCCGGCCGACGACCTGAGCGGTGACGCCGTAGACGCCGACCGTCGCGAGCAGCATCGCAGTGATGGCAAAGATCCCGAGGAGACTCATGAGGAGCCGAGGGATTGCGACCGAACCGGCTCTGACCTGCTCCATGGTGCGGAACTCGGAGAGGGGGAGATTGGGGTCGATCCGGCGAACGGTTTCGGTCATGAGCTGCTGCACGCTGCTAGGGGGGAGCCTTGATGCGACCACCAACTCCAGGCTGGCCGGGGCTCGGCCGCTGTTCCAGAAGCGAAACTGTTCATGGCTGAGGTACATCTGCGGACGAGTGTCGGCGGTGAGCCCGGAGTGCTTGACGTCAGCCACGACGCCGATGATCTCTGCTGTCTCAGGCTGGGTCATGTCGCCGCCCAGAGCAAAACGCGCTCCGATAGGACTCTCGCCGGGCCAGTGCATCTCGGCGAGGGTCTGATTGACGATGACCACGCCGGGGCTGTCGGCTCGGTCCTGTGAACTGAACGTGCGACCTTCGAGCAGCGGGATGCCCATCGTCTCCAGATAGCCAGAGGTGACGGCCTGCCAGTCGGCCGCCGGGCTCCGGACGTCTTCTGGCATCGTTCTGCCGTCGATGCGGAAGTTCATGTCGCCCAGCCGCGTGGCCAGCGGTAGGTTCGTGACGGCGCCGGCGTCATCGACCTCTGGGCGTGCTCGCAGGGAACTGGTGACCTCGCGGTAGAACCTCACGAGGTCGCTGCTCTCCGGATAGCTCGTTGCCGGCAGACTCACGCGAGTCGAGGCGATGTTGTCCGTCCGGTAGCCCGGGTCGACGTCGAGCAGTTCGTTGAAGCTCTTGAACAGAAGACCGGCGGCAACGAGTAGGACGAGCGTGAGTGCGAGCTCGGCCGCTACCAGAGCGGAGCGCCAGCGGCTGCGCGACGGGCTGCCCTGGTTGGCGCCGCTCGAGCTCGAGCCCAGCGCCCGGACGAGCCGCCGGCCTCCGACGGCGCCGAGGGCAAGAGCCGGGATGAGTCCGAAGACGATTCCGGTACCGATCGCCAGCAGGCTACCGAAGAGCACCACCCTCAGGTCGATCTGAAGGAGGTTCTGCCAGTCGAACCCGTCGGGCATCGTGGCGCGAGCGGCAGCCAATGCGAGAGTCGCTACCACCAGCCCGAAGATGCCGCCGAAGACGCCCAGGACGGTGCTCTCGGTGACGACCTGCTGGACGATTCTCCTGCGCTCCGCGCCCAGGCTCGATCTCAGAGCCATCTCTCGGGAACGCAGATCGGTGCGGGCCAGCATCAAACCCGCTACGTTGGTGCATGCAATGAGCAGCAGGAGGCCCACCGCCACGAAGATGGCCACGACGGGCGCGCGCAGCGGGCCTCGCAAGAAGCGGTCGAGCGGCATGGCCGTGACCTCGAAACCCATGTCGACCGGGTACTCGCCGTCGGCCACCCACCTCTGCGCGAGCGCCTCGATGGCACCTCGGGAGCGTTCGAACGACACTCCGGCGGCCGTGCGTGCCACGCCAGAGAGAAAGTGGCTGCCGCGATTGGTGACGCTGCCAGGATCGATTCCCAGCGGTGTCATGACGCGACTCCCCGAGTCCAGCCAGATCTCCTCGGGCAGGCGCAAGCTCTCAGGAAACACACCAACCACCTCGAATGCCGTCTGACTGATCGAGATCGTGTCCCCCACGATGTCCTCGCGGGCATCCCAACGCTCGCGCCACAGGGATTCGCCGATCAGCAGGACGCTGGCGCCGCTCTCGCTCTCCTCGCGGGTGATGTTGCGTCCTCGGACGAGCTCCACACCGAGAGCAGGCAGGAGCTCTTCCGTGATGAGAGCGGTGCGCAGCCTCTCGGTACGGTCACCTTCCGTGAGGTTGAGGGCGCCGAAGGCGTACACGCCGACGTGTGAGAAAACTTCGACGAGCTGCTCTCGGAAGTCGAGGTACTCAGCCGGCGAAATGCCTCCGTCAGGAACACCGTCCCACGATGTGGCGATCCAGGCAACGCGGTCTGGCTCAGCGTACGGAAGTGCGCCGAACAGAGTCGAAGAGACGAGACTGAAGACGGCGGTGACCGTCCCGATTCCGAGGGCCAGCGCGGCAACGGCCGAGGCGGTGAAGCCGGGGTGACGTCGCAAGAGTCTGAGCGAATATCGGGCGTCTCCGACGAGTGTGTCGACGCCATGGCCAAGGCGCGCTTCTCGGGCCTCCTCGCGGTAGCGCTCGACGTTGCCGAAGTCCATGCGGGCGGCACGTCGGGCATGATTCGCGTCGAGCCCCTGCTCACGGCGTTCGCGGGCTTCCATGTCGATGTGGAACTGCATCTCGTCGAGCACCTCCCGCTCGACTCGGGACTTGAAGACCAGTCGGCGAAGTCGTTCGCGCCACTGCCACAGACGATCCATCGTCACGCTCCCCCTCACGCCTTCTGGAGCTGGCTCGCAGCCAGGACGGCTTCGACCGCGCCCGAGAGCGCTCGCCAGGTATCGCGCTCGGCCTCCAGTTGGCGTGCGCCCTTCTTGGTCAGCCGGTAGACCTTGACCCGCCGCCCCTCTTCGGACTCGCCCCAGCGTGAGCGGATGAGGCCTTTGTCCTGGAGTCGGTAGAGCGCAGGGTAGAGAGAACCCTGCTGAATGACGAGAACGTCACTCGAGAGCTGCTGGATACGTTTGGAGATTCCCCAGCCGTGCTTCGGCTCGAGCTGCAGAGTTTCGAGGATCAACAGGTCGAGGGTGCCCTGGAGCAGCTCGCTTCGGTTCTTTTCGGTCATGTGGTCCCTCCGTGGGTCGTCGACAGGAGACGCCTAGATGTGCGACAAGCCTAGATCGTCTACATGTTTAGATCGTCTACATGCCTAGATTGTCGACAATACGGACGGTAGGAGACTAGGTTGCACTCCTCTCGGCCTGGCTCCCGAAAGGCGCAAGCTCTAAGAGTCGAGAGCTCGCCGGATCTGGTCGGCTGTGCTCTGGGCGGCCGACGCGTCCTCGGGTCTGCCGAGTGCGTTCAGAGCCCGTGCCTTGAGCTCGAGAGCCTCGGCCCTGCCAGCGCTCTCTGGTGTCTTCTCGTCGAGGACCGTCAGCGCGCTGTCGAGTGCCTCGAGCGCATCCGAGGCACGGTCGAGCTGAAGAAGCAGGCTGGCGTGTACGCGCAGCGCGTCGGCCGCAGCGGTCGTCGTGAGCTGCCCTTGTCGAACATCGGAAAGCGACCGGGACACGAGCCGCTCGGCCTCTGTGACGAGGCCCCGCCGCTCGAGCACCTCTGCGAGGTTGGACACGTTGCCGAGGACGTCGCTGTGAATGGGGTCGTAGACCTCACGGTTGATCTCGAGTGCCTCACGCATCAACCCTTCGGCTTCTTCGTAGCGGCCGAGCTCACTCAAGACGCTGCCATGTTGCTCGAGTGCGGAGGCGGTCCACGGATTGTTCGGGCCCGACCCGCGTCGCCGGATGTCGACGAGCTCGGCCAACATCGTTTCCGCTTCTTCGTGGTCGCCCATTTCGGAGAGCAAGACGGCGAGGTTGCCCACCGACATGAGAGTGCCGTCGTGCTCCTTGCCGAGGATCTTCTCGCGGCCTACCAGGACTTCGCGAAGCAGGGGCTCAGCGCGCTCGAGATTTCCGACTCCCTGGTAGGCCATTCCCAGCATGCTCTTGGCCGTCAACGTGATGCGAGCGTCAGCACCCTCGTGTTTGGTGTAGCCAGCGACGATCTTCTCGAAGCCAGGAATGGCCTCGGCACTACGACCCTCGAAGAGGTAGAGGACCTCCAGGTTGTAGAGCGCCCCGAAATACTCGGAGGAGTCTTCGCCATAGATCTCCCGAGTGAGCTCGAGGACCTCGGTGTCGATGGTCCGCGCTTCCTCGATGCGGCCGAGATCCGTGAGGACCGAAGCGTAACCAGCAAGAGCGTCGAGAGTGTCGGGATGTCGCTCTCCCAGAACACGTCGCCGCTGCTCGACGATCTGCTCGGAGTAGGGCAGCACCTCCTTGTAACGGCCCTGCCGGTAGAGGACATCGGTCCAGCTCATCAGGGTCGAGATCGTCTCCGAGTCGTCCTCGCCCAGGATCTCGACCTGCTGCTGCCAGGCCCGCTCGAGCAGTCGATCGGCGTCGTCGAACAGTCCGAGGCTCTGGTAGACGCCGCCGATGCTCGACATCAATCGCGCCTGGACTTCGGGCTGGTCAGACAGCTCGGACTCGATGCGCTCAGCGCCCCGGTCGAGGATCTCGCGCGCCGTCACACTGTTGCCGCGCGCCTCCGAGGGATCTGAGACCTCGAAGAGCTCGGTGAGAAATCGCGAGATCTCACCCGAGACCTGAGCCTCCTCGTTGGCGCGATCACGCTCGGCTGCGATGCGGCGAGCCTGCAGGGTCATGGTTGCGGCGAACCCGACGAGCAACAGGAGGAGCGCGCCGCCCATAGTAACCAGGAGTCGGTTCCTCTTGACGAAGCGCGAGACTCGATAGGCGGTGCTGGCTGGCCGCGCCTCGATCGGCTGCAGGGTCAGGTGCCGTTCGATGTCCGCCGCCAGATCGCGAGGGGTCTGGTAGCGGCGAGAGCGTTCCTTCTCGAGTGCCTTGAGCACGATCCAGTCGAGATCGCCGCGCAGATTGCGCACCAGGGTCGTGGTCTCGGCCCGCCGCGCCGAAGCCACCTTGCTCGAGCTGTCGGCGGCAATGCTGCTGACACGAGTGCTGGGGCGTTGCGGCTCCTTCTCGCGAAGGATGCGCTGAACGCCACCAAATCCGGCCTCACGCAGCTCGTCGCGATCGAAGGGCAGCACACCCACGATCAGCTCGTAGAGGATTACCCCGAGCGAGTAGACATCGGTGCGGGTATCGATGCCCTGGCCAGTCATCTCGGCCTGTTCGGGACTCATGTACTCGACAGTGCCGATCATCTGGCCCAGCTGAGTGAACAGCGTGCCTTCGCTGAGCGGCTGCGACATGGCCTTGGCGACGCCGAAGTCGATGACCGTAGGGTGCGGCTCGTCGTCGCGCTCGCTCACCAGGACGTTCGACGGCTTGAGGTCGCGGTGGATGATCGCCTTCTGATGAGCGTGCTGAACGGCGTCGCAGAGCTGTTGAAACAGCCGCAGCCGCTGTTGGAGCGTCAGCCGGTGCTTGTCGCAGTACTCGGTGATGCGCACGCCACGCACGAGCTCCATCGCGAAGTAGGGGCGTCCTTTGGGGGTCGTGCCGGCGTCGTACACCTTGGCGATCGACGGGTGGTCCATCATGGCGAGCGCCTGACGTTCTACCTGGAACCGGTTGACGATGGTGCTCGAGTCCATGCCGCGCTTGATGATCTTGACCGCGACGCGCCGCTTGATCGGCTCGATCTGCTCGGCTTCCCACACTTCACCCATGCCGCCGACGCCCAGGCGACTCAAAAGTCGGTAGTTGTCGAGTCGGCTGCCGACGGTCAGACCGCGAGAGGCCGGAAGGGTCTCGTCGTTGGCGCTGGTCCGAGTCGGGTAGTCCTCGCTCGATGGGGAGGAGTCGCTCGAATCGGAGGAGGTCTGCGGAGGTTCGTTCGGGTCGGTCAAGTCTGGCTCACGAAATCCGTCGGGTGAGTCAAGCCTAGCCTGACAGCGGCCCGGAACAACGTCACTAGCCCACAAGCACTGCTCCTGGTGGAAGAATGCGCCCATGAATCGAGTGGAGCCACCGGCCGCCGTCGTTCTCCTCAGCGGCGGCCTCGACTCGGCTACCGTGCTCGCGATGGCTCGTGCCCAAGGCTTTTCGCCTCACGCCATGACGTTTCGCTATGGCCAGCGGCACGAGGCAGAGCTCGAAGCTGCAAGGCGAGTGGCCGCCCGCGAGAACGTGAGCGACCATGTGTTCGTCGAGATCGACCTGGCTCAGTTTGGCGGGTCCGCCTTGACCGACGACGATCTCGAGGTCCCGAAAGGCCGCGACCTTTCGGAGATGGACGACGGCATCCCCGTGACCTACGTGCCTGCGCGGAACACGATCTTCCTGTCGTACGCGCTCGCGTGGGCGGAAGTGCTTGGAGCTGTCGACCTCTTCATCGGAGTCAACGCGCTCGACTACAGCGGCTACCCCGACTGTCGCCCGGAGTACATCGAAGCCTTCGCGCGCATGGCCAACCTCGCGACGCGCGAAGGTGTCGAGGGTGAGCGGGAGCTGCGCGTCCATACTCCGCTCATCGATCTCACGAAGGCCCAGATCATTGCCAAGGGTCTGGAGCTCGGGGTCGACTATGGCCTGACGAGTACCTGCTACGACCCCACTGAGGCGGGCGCCTGTGGTGAGTGTGACGCGTGTCTACTGCGGCTCAAGGGTTTTGCGGAGAACGGTTTGACTGACCCGGCGCCATACCGTTGAGCGCTCCATGAGTTACGCGGTCAAGGAGATCTACTACACCCTCCAGGGCGAGGGTATTCAGGCAGGTCGTCCGGCCGTCTTCCTGCGGTTCTCGGGCTGCAATCTCTGGAGCGGGCTGGAACGCGATCGGGGCAACGGGCCTGGCGGCTGTTCGGCCTGGTGCGACACGGACTTCGTCGGCACCGACGGGCCGCTCGGCGGTCGTTACGACTCGGCCGGCGAGCTCGCTTCCGTCGTCGCAGGTCTGTGGCCGAGCGAGACGTCTAGGAAGCGCTACGTAGTCTGCACGGGCGGCGAACCGCTACTCCAGCTCGACGACGCATTGATCGAGGCGCTTCACGATGTGAGTTTCGAAGTCGCCATCGAGACAAACGGGACTCTGGAGCCGCCTGCTGGTGTCGACTGGATCTGCGTCAGCCCCAAGCCAGGATCCAAGCTCGTGTTGAAGGTCGGCGACGAGCTCAAACTGGTCTATCCGCAGTCCGAGGCGCAGCCGCGTGACTTCGAAGATCTCGACTTCGACCACTTCCTCCTGCAACCGCTCGACGGACCGGACACCGCCATCAACACGCGCGCGGCACTCGACTACTGTCTGGCGCACCCGCGTTGGCGCCTGAGTTTGCAGACCCACAAGCTGCTCGACATTCCGTAGTCGGGCTCGTTGGGGTTGTCCCTGCTCGCGCCTCCCACCACAATAGGCGCCATGGAATCACGCTGGAACGACGCTGAAGCGTCCGGTTTTGTTGGCGACCTCGCGCAGCGGGTCTATTCGTCGCGGTTGCTGGGGGCTGATCCGTCACTGGTGCTGCACGGTGGTGGCAATACCTCGGTCAAGAGTGTGGTCGAGAACTTCTTCGGTGAAGAGGAAGAAGTCCTCTACGTCAAAGGCAGCGGGTGGGACCTCGCGACCATCGAGGAACCGGGTTTTGCCCCGGTCCGTATGAAGGCGCTCCTCGCGCTCGCGACGATGGATGGCCTCGGCGATGCCGTCATCTGCCGCGAGCAACGAGCGGCGATGATCGACCCCTCGGCGCCCGATCCGTCGGTGGAGGCGATCCTGCACGCGGTGATCCCTTTCAAGTTCGTCGACCACACCCATGCTGACGCAGTCGTCGCCTTGACCAATACCGCCAACCCGGACGCGGAGATGCGAGCGATCTACGGCGAGCGAGCGCTGATCGTTCCTTACGTCATGCCGGGTTTCACCCTGGCGCGGGCGGTGTACGAGCAAACCGAGTCCATGACGCCCGCCGACTGGGAGCAGTACGACGGCATGGTGCTCCTCAACCATGGCGTCTTCACGTGGGGTGACTCGGCCAAGCAGGCTTACGAACGGATGATCGAGATGGCTGATCGCGCCGAGCGGTCCCTCGCTCAACGTGGTGCACTAGGTAATGTGACCGAGAAAGGCTCGTCCGACGAGTCGGTGCCGGCCAAGGTGGTGCTCGATCTTGCCGAGCTACGCGGCGCCGTCTCGCGAGCGGCGGGTCGCGCCATTCTCGGACGTCTCGAAATGGGAGCGCGTTCCCATGGCTTCACCAGTTTGGCGAATTGCCTCGAGATCGGAACGCGGGGTCCGCTGACCCCGGACCACGTCATTCGAACCAAGCTCGTTCCGCTGGCTTTGGACTCGGATGCCGATATCTCCAGGTGTGTCGAGGACTATGCGACGCGCTATGCGCGGTACTTCGAGCAGCACACGAACGGCTCACACACCATGCTCGATCCGGCCCCCCGCTGGGTGATCTGGAAAGACGTCGGGACGGTAGCTCTGGGCGACACGATGAAGTCGGCTGGAATCGTCGCTGACATCGTGGACCACACCCTGGCCGCGATTCAGTGGTCGGAGGCGATCGGTGGCTGGCGAGCGCTAGGCGAGCCGGAACTGTTCGAGATCGAGTATTGGGAGCTAGAGCAGGTCAAGCTGCGACGAGGAGGGAGCCCTCCACCGTTTCGAGGCAAGGTTGCTCTCGTCACTGGCGCGGCGAGTGGCATTGGCAGAGCGTGCGCGGAGGCGCTGAACCGGGCCGGGGCAGCTGTCGTGGCTCTCGACGTCAATCCCGAAGTCGCTGAGACCTTCGATGCGATCGATCGATTGGGAATCGTGTGCGACGTCACCGACGACGTCGCTGTCCGTCGCGCGATCGAACAGGCGGTCCTGCGTTTCGGCGGTCTCGACGTGCTCATCCCCAACGCCGGGGTTTTCGGCGAAGGTGAGACGGTCGAGAAGATGTCTCCAGGGGCTTGGGATCGCAATCTCCAGGTCAATCTGACCTCGCAACAGCGTTTGCTGCAGGCTGCGATTCCCTACCTGAGACATGGCGTCGAGCCGGCGGTCG
>JANQPS010000823.1 GCA_028285365.1 Thermoanaerobaculia bacterium
GCGCGTACCGTCGACGTTGGACTCGTACAGCTCGCCGGGATCGCGGACGTAGAGCCGGTAGTCAGCCGCACAGTGATAGACCCGCTCACACCCCTCGACGGCGGCTGCAAGGCTGTCTCGATCGCGTAGGTCACCGAGAGCGAGCTCGACGTCGAGGCCTTCCAGATTTGTCCTCGGGCTCGACGAGCGCACCAGGCAACGCACGCGGTCGCCCCGCTCGAGCAGCGCTCGCACGAGGTGCGCCCCGACGAAGCCGCTTCCGCCGGTGACGAGGGTAGAGCCGGACATGTCCTGCTAGTCGACGCGAGCGTCACCTCGCGTCTGCCGTCCTCAGCCGAGCACGTGCCAGGCGGCGATCCGAACCATGTCTTTGGGGCTCCGGTGCAGGTTGCGCACCACCGAGGCTTCGAAGCCCGAATGCATTGCGCAGTTCCTGCACAGCGGGTCCTTGCGCGACTCCCAGTACTCCCAGTCGACACCGTTCCAGAACTCGTCCCAGGTGTCGTAGTAGCGCTTGCCAATGAGGTAACACGGACCCTTCCACCCCAGCGGCGTGCGCGTCACCGTGCTCCAGGGAGAGCACGGATAGTCGCGCATGCCGGCAGCAAACTCGAGAAACATCGGCGTCGACGTGAGTCGGTACTTCGAGCTGATCTCGATGATGCGCTGAAACTTGGTCTGAATGTCTTGCCTGGTCAGAAACATGTCGCGCTCGACCGACTCGTACTGATACCCCGGTGACATCAAGATTCCGTGGACGCCGAGTCCCGAAACGAACTCACAGACCTCCTCGATCTCGTCGACCTTGGTCTCCTTGAAGATCGTCATGTTGATCGTCGTGTGGTAGCCCAGCTTGATCGCTTCTTTGAGACCCTCGATGGCCTTGTCGAAGACGCCTTCGCGATTGCAGACGAAGTCGTGAGTCTCTTTCATCCCGTCGAGATGAACGTTGATCGTCAGGCGCTTGTGAGGATCGATCTTGCCGAACACCTTGGTGTCGAGAAGCAGCGCATTCGTGCACAGGTAGATATGACGCTTACGCTCGATGATGCCGTCGAGAAGCTCCTTGAGCTCCGGATAGATCGTCGGCTCACCGCCGCAGATGGAAACGGTCGGCGCTCCGGACTCGTCGACCGCCGCCAGGCAGTCTTCTAGCGACATGCGGTCCTTGAGCTTGCCGGTGTGGCGCTCGGTCGAGCAGCCCAGGCAGGCAAGGTTGCACGTGTAGAGCGGCTCGAGCATGAGCACGTAGGGGTAGCGCTTCTGACCCTTGAGGGAGTTGCGCACTTGATTCTTGACCTGGTCGACGGCGAGATGGAGGGGTAGTCGCATGGTTTTCTCTAAACGCAGGAAGTGTCTTCACCCAGGATCCGGCGAAACATCGCCAGAGCCTGAAGAGGGAAAAACCGATCGTAGTAGTGGTAACGGAGGTAGAAGACTTCGGGAAACCCGGTTCCGGTCCAGGCCTCGTCTCGCCAGCTGCCATCGGCGAGCTGGGTCTCGGCCAGGTACGAGACCGCGCGATCGAGAGCGGCCTTCACTCTCACGCATCTCCCGATCGCGAGGTCGCTGGAATGAGCCGCCAGCAAGCCGAGAATGGCCCAGCCGGTCTGGGCGGCCGTACTTTCGCCTTGGCCCTTGCAGCTCGAGTCGACGTAGGAGTGCAGGGTCTCGCCCCAACCGCCGTCTTCGTTCTGCACTTCGAGGAGCCACTGCGAGCCGCGCTGGCAGGCCTTCGAGTCAGCCCGACCTACTGCCGCCAGGGCCGACATGGCGAGCCACGTGCCGTAGATGTAGTTGGCGCCCCAACGTCCGTACCACGAGCCGTCACTCTCCTGCTCGCGCTCGAGGTACGACACTGCACGCCCGACCGCCTCGTGCTCGGCGCCGAGATGCAGCGTGAGCGCCTCGACAGTGCGAGCGGTGACGTCCACCGAGCTCGGGACGATCATGGCGTTGTGATCGGCGAAAGGGATGTAGGTCAGGAGCTCGCGATCACAGTTCTTGTCGAAGGCTCCCCAGCCACCGTCGCGGTTCTGCATGCTCAGCTGCCAGGCCAGTGCTCGTCGAATCGCGTCAAGGCGCCGCTGCTCGAGTTCCGGATCTTCACAGCGGGCACGTCCCAGAACAGCCAACACCTCGGCGGTGTCGTCACAGTCGGGATAGAACTCGTTGGCGTACTCGAAGTACCAGCCTCCCGGCTCGACGCCTGGATTCTTGATCTGCCAATCGCCAGGGCGCCGGACCTCCCGATCCAGGAGCCAGGCGACAGCCTGCTGGAGCTCGTCCTGACCTGCCTCCACGCCGCTCTCGAGCAGTGCGTTGAGTGACAGAGACGTGTCCCATACCGGTGAGCAGCAAGGCTGAAGGCGCAGGGTCTCGCGGCCCGGCTCACCCTCGACGATCTCGAGCTTCTCCAGCTCCTCGATCTGGGATCGCAGGCGCGGATCGTCCGCGTCGCAGCCACGGAGCCTGAGCGCGATCACCGCATTGACGATCGACGGAAAGATGGCGGCCAACCCGGCACTCTGTTCGAAGCGCTCGGTGATCCACTCCTCGCAGAGATCCAGAGACCGTCGCCTGAACGGCTTGAACAATCCAACCCGGTCACCTACCTTGATCGCTCGATCGACGCCGCGAAAGAAGGCGAACCAGGAGCGTTCTCCCCACGTCTCGCCACGCTTGAGGAAACGCCGGTGGGGTATCAGCTCGTCGATGTCGATCGGCACCTCGCACACTGGCCGAACCGCCCAGATCATCGACAGGGGGATGACGATGGCTCGTGACCACGACGACATCTCGTAGATGTTGATGTAGAACCAGCGCGGCAGAAGGATCAGCTCGGGCGGCACCGCCGGAGCGTCGTCCCAGCGCCACTGCCCGAACATCGACAGGTAGAGCTTGGTGAACGAGTTGCAGGCCGAGACGCCACCGAGCTCCAAGATTCGCTCACGGGCCCTGCGCATGTGTTCGGCTTCGGGATCGTCGCCGAACAGCTTGAGCACGAAGTACGCCTTGACCGACGCGCTGGGATCCGCCGGCCCGCCCGGGTAGATCGCCCAACCTCCCTCGTCGAGCTGTTTGGAGCGAATGTATCGACAGCCTCGCTCGAAACGAGAGTCCACCCGGTGCCCCAGAAACCACAGCAGCATCAGGTATTCCGACTCCAGAATCGTGTCGCCCTCGAGCTCACCACACCAGTGACCGTCTTCACGCTGAAGACTGAGCAGGTGGTCTCGAGCCGCAACCATCGATGCAGTCGCTGCAACGACGCTGTCTCTGACCTCGAGCTTGAGCTCGGTCTCGGTCGTCGGCTCCGCCTGAGCGAGGACGTACTCCTCGACCTCTCTCAGGGCTTCGGTCTTGGCGTCGAGCATCAGGTTCTGGCCAGCAGAAGGAAAAGTATCGGTGAACGGACCGTTGGCAGTGTCAAGAAACTGAGAAATCGGTCAAGGAGTGGTACCGGATCTTTCGGGCAGACTCAGCCACCAATACGGAACATCTCTACTTTCGGCTCGCTGAAGAGTTGGCCTGATGCCAGTCGGTCGTTACGCAGCTCTGAATAACGGTCGGCCCGGGACCGCCAAACCGCGGCAATTCTCTTCCGCAAGTCGTCGTCAGTGACTCCACCGCGCAAGAGATCTTTCATGTCAGTGCCCTGGTTGGCGAAGAGGCAGGTGTACAGCCTACCTTCTGACGAGACTCTGGCTCGCGTGCAGTCACCACAGAATGGCTCCGTAATCGATGCGATCGCTCCGACCTCGACGCCGTCGTCCAGATACCGATAACGGAGCGCCACGTCGCTCGGGCGTTCCCGACGGAGCGGCTCCATTGGCAGCTCGGCTCCGATCCTCCCCATGATGGTTCTGGCGTCGAGGACGTTTTCCGCCTGCCATTCGTTGAGGTTGCCCACGTCCATGAACTCGATGAAGCGCACGATGCAACGCCGCTCCTTGAAGTAACGCGCGATCGAGACGATCTCGTGGTCGTTGACACCCCGCATGACCACGGTGTTGATCTTGACCGGACCCAGGCCTGCGTCGACGGCCGCATCGATGCCTTCCAGCACCTTGGCAATCGGCATCCCGAGCCCGTTGATCTTGCCGAAGACCTCTTGATCGAGCGACTCGACACTGACCGTCACTCGATCAAGACCGGCGTCAGCCAGGGTTCTGGCCTGATCCTTCAGAAGAAACCCGTTGGTGGTCAGCGCCAGATCCTCGAGTCCCGGAATCGCCTTCAGCATGGCAACCAGTCGCTCGAGCTCCCGGCGCAGCAACGGCTCACCGCCAGTAAGCCGGATCTTGCGCACGCCGAGCTCGACAAAGATGATTGCGATCCGAGTCAGCTCTTCGAAGGTCAGGATCTCACGGCGCGGGAGGAACGTGTAGGTCTGATCGGCCGGCATGCAGAACGTGCACCGGAAGTTGCACCGATCGATGACCGAGATCCTGAGATCGTCCAGACCCCTGCCGAGCCGATCCTCGACAACACGATTTTCTGTCACGAGAACGTCTTCCAGAGACTCTGAAGGGACCACACGGGAGCACCGAAGTATCGCATACGAAACCCTACCAACCGTAGCTCTGATTCGCTCAAAACCTGCAACCGGGCCAATGTCCCCAACGATTCCCGAGGCCTCGTGGATCGGTGGCCCGCACCGAGCCCGCAATCGAACCGCCGGGCAGCTCTCCTCCAGCCGATCGAAGCTCGAGTCCAAGTCGGTAACCGTCAAAACGGTCTAGGTCCCGTGATGGTTTCATCACCCGCCCGAGGCCCCGTTCACTGAAATGGCACCAGCAGTGCAAAAATACCCGGACACCATGTCGCAACCTCGATCCAACTCGTCGACCAACCGACCTCGCAAACCGCAGCTCGGCCGGAGTCCTGGCTCAGCGCGTGAGCGTTCTGTCGGTTCGGCGCGTGACGGACGCATGGAGCGCACCGAACGAAGTCGGGCGAAGATCGTCGAAGCTCTACTAGAGCTGGTGGCCGTTGCCGAAGAGCACCCCACGGCGAGCGCCATCGCCAAGCATGCCGGCGTATCGCGACGAACCCTCTTCCGACACTTCGAAGATCTCGACTCACTCGCCAGGGCGGCCCTCGCTCGACAGCACCGACACATCGAAGAGACCTATGCCCCACCGCTAGAGAGTCGTGACGAGTCTCTCGACACCGCCGTCGAAAAGCTGACTCGATATCTGGTCGACGTCAACGAGGCGGTGACACCGATTCGCCGGCTCGTCCAGAGGTCGGGCGCAAACCATCGAGGCATCGGCGAGGATCTCGCCACGGTTCGCTTGCAGAGGCTCCAGCGCATCGAGCTGCTGCTGAGACGTTTCCTGCCCACCGATCGCGATGATCGCGAGCTGAGGCTCAGGGCGCTCGACTCTCTGAGCGACTGGTCCTTGTGGCACTCCCTCAGACACGATCAGGGACTACCCATCGAAGAGACCCAAGGAGTCTTGGAGTTCCTGGTCTATCGCACCATCGACCCGACCGGCCGCCTGCCGCGGCCACCGAAGAAGAAGAGACTGGCAGCGGAAATGCCAGTGCCGGAAATGCCAGTGCCTCCGGGCTCCGAGACGAACTGAAGACGAAGCCGCCCGACGGGGCGTGCGATAAGTCCAGTTTGGCATCTTCGAACGTATCCTCAGCCGCCCACTCTTTGGCCCGAATCCGACGGAATCGAACGGAATCACAGCCACCGCCAGCCCGTTGCGCAAGGTAGAGGTCGACGAGAGCCACGACTTCTGCCCAAACGGCTCCGACGCGCGGGTCACCCTCGCATAGGCTTGACGAACACAAGGGCCAGTTTCCATGGATGGACGCAACATGAAGCCACAGTCGACGACACCCATCTCAGGTCTCCCTCACCGCTCTTTCGGGAGGTCTCTGCTCGTCCTCATAGCAACCGTGGCCCTGGCCGCGACTGCGCCGTCATACCTGCTCGCTGCCGATGAGCTGCCGGCACGCCTCATCGACCCCAAGCAGGTGGAGCCGGTCACGACTGACGAGTTCTTGCAAGTCGTCGACCACCACAAGGGCAAGGTGATCGTCGTCAACCTCTGGGCAACCTGGTGCATCCCCTGTATTCAAGAGCTACCCGACCTGAGCCTGCTCCAGGAGCGCTACGCTGATCGCGGCGTCGTCGTTCTGGCTGTGTCTATGGACGATCCAGAGAAGCTCGACGACAAGGTCCGTCCTTTCTTCGCCGAGAAGGCCCCCAAGCTCGTCTCCTACCTACAGACAGCAGAAGACGAGTTCTCCTTCGTGGAACCCTTCGACCCCGAGTGGATCGGGGCGCTCCCGACCAGCTTCTTCATCGACAAGAAGGGGGACGTAGCCGAGATCCACAACGGTCGAATTCTCTACAAGGATCTCGAGAGGATCGCGCTCGACCTCCTGGGTGGGAAGTAGCCAGGCCCCCTGCCTTCGACGGAGCAACGCTCCTCAGGCGCGACTGCGGATCGCCGCGATTCGCTGCGCGAGCGGCGGATGCGAGTAGCTCGTGACGACGAGCAACGGATGAGGCGTCAGGTTCGCGAGACTCTCGCTCGAGAGGCGTTTGAGCGAAGAGATCAATGCCTCGGGGTCACCGGTCGTCGAGACCGCAAACCGGTCGGCCTGGAACTCGAAGCGACGCGACAGGGCCAGTCCAGCCATCCCGATCAGCTGATTGAGCGGGACCATCAGCAGGCCGAAGAAGACGAGGCCCGTAGCCACGCTCGGCTCGACCACCCCAAAGGCATCGTAGAGCCCGTGTGCGGGCAGGAAGACCGCGAGAAGCCCGAACATCAGACCTAGCTCGAGCTGCCCGAGCACAGCGCCGATCGGTATGTGGCGCAGCTTGAAATGTCCCACCTCGTGCGCCAGCACCGCCACCAGCTCATTCGTCTGATAGCGCTCGACGAGCGTGTCGAAGAGGGCAATCCGCCGATTCCCACCGAGTCCGGTGAAGAACGCGTTGGCCTTGGCCGTGCGTCGGGATCCATCCATGACCGTCACGTCTCGCAGCGGGAACCCCACCTTGGCGGCGTAGCGCTCGAGCGCATCTCGCAGCTCGCCTTCGGGAAGCGGATCGAAGCGACTGAAGAGCGGCATGATCCATGTCGGAACCACGAGCTGCAGCAGCACCGAGCTGATCCCGATCACCAGCCAGCAGATCCACCAGGCGGAGTCACCGGCGAGCTCGAACAGTGCCAGCACGGCCAGGAGCAACGGCGTTCCGATGACTCCTCCGAGGACGGTGCCTTTGATCCTGTCGAGAAGCCAGGTGCGCAAGGTCGTCCGGTTGAACCCGAAGCGCTCTTCGATGACGAAGGTGCCGTAGAGGTCGAACGGCACAACAAAAATGCCTTGTGCGACCCCGAGAATCGCAATGAAGACGAACCCCTGAGCGATGGGGTGCACCGGCAACAGCCGAGTCCAGGAGTCGACGATCGCAAAACCACCCGCTCCCCAGAACGCCAGCAGCAACAGGAGCCCCAGTAACGTGACTGACACCGAGAGGCCTGTGCGGGCTCGGGTGTACGCCTGCGACTTGCGATAGCTCTCCTGGTCGTAGAGCGTCTCGAGGCCCGC
>JANQPS010000825.1 GCA_028285365.1 Thermoanaerobaculia bacterium
GCGCGCCTTGGAGCTCGAGGCGGCCAACGCCAAGCTCTTCGTGGCGCGTGGCTACGTGGACGCGTTTCGCGGGTCTGTCGACTTCCTCCGCCACCGCAAGCACCTGCACGAGGCCAGGCTCTGGGCGGAGAAGGCATTCGAGCTCGAGCCCGACTCAGCCATGGCCGAGGGCCTCCTGGGGATGGTTCTCTTCGATTCTTTCGACACGGCGCGCGGACTCCGACTCATGAAGAGTGCCTACGACCGCGACCCCAACGACACGGACAATCTGGGGTGGCTTTCTCTTTGTGCAGCGATCGCGGGACACGCCAGAGAAGCGGCTGACGCTTCAGCGGCGCTGGAAGACCTCGATCCTTTGAACGCCCCCAGCTGCTTCTTCGTCGGCATGGCACACCTTCTGGGTGGCCGCCCCCGGCAAGCCGGCGAGAGCTTCTCAAAAGGCCTTGCCATCGACTCTCTCAATCCCCGGCTCAGGGTGTCGCTGGCCCAGGTGCTGGCCGGAAGAGGCGACATCGAAGGCGCTTTGCGTTTGCTCGACGTCTTGCACGAATCAGACGAACATCCTTGGTCGAAGATGGGTGCAGCCTTCCGGCTCGCGATGAACAGGGATGCTGAACGCCTCCGTGCGGTCTTTCCGGAACGCTATCTCGAAGCCTTCGAAACCGACATGTTGTATGCCTGGCATCTGTCGGAGTGGCACGCTCTCGCGGGGCTCAAACAGGAGGCGCTCCGCTGGTTGAAGATCGCCGTGCGCGGTGGGTTCTGGAACCACGAGTTCCTGGCGTCAGACCCGCTGCTTTCGGGAGCTCGCGGTGAAGACGATTTTGTGGACACTCTGGCGCTGGCTCGGCAGTTCCGGGCGTCGATCGATCCACCGGCTGGTTTCGGTCGGGTTTAGAGGAGGAACGTCTCGATCTTGGGCTTGGGGTTGGCCATGACAATCGAACCCAGCCGCCCGAGGCGACTCTTTTGGCCCGTCGGTGCCCCATCCGAAACGTCCGCGGCATTCACTCGCTGCGGAGAGCCTCCGTGGGATCGACGGCAACGGCGCGCCGGGCGGGTTGGCGGCCCGACGCGATCAGCATGGCGCTCATTCTCTGCTCGAATCAGATGGCGATCTCCTCGGCTTCTCGCTCTCCGCGCGCGCAGACGCCATCGTGAGTTCTACGAGATCGTTGTCTGACGCCAAGATTTCGAACCCGTTGACGAGAAGAAACAACCCAACGGACAGAGACATTGCTGCTATCCGTTTGTTTCCGGCGACAAATGGATGGTTCGTAACCAGAGAGTGAAAGAGCGCCGCGGCCTTTTCGGCGAGGGGGCGCCGGTACTCGGTAGATCAGCCGTTGCCGGACTGGCGTTGCCATGTGGCGAGGTCGAAGTAGTCGCGCCACGCGACGATCTTGCCGTCTCGGATTTCGAACGTCCCCATGACCGGTAGTTCGATGCGGTTGCCGCCAAGGTCGAAGCGGTCGACACGCTCGTTGAGCACGACGTTGCCGGAGACGGCCTGGTGAGTCACGGTCCAGTCGATCGACTTCGAGGGCTCCACGTAGCCCTTGATCGCCTGCATGACCGCATCGCGGCCGGAGACCGGCTGCATGGGCATGTTGTGGTAGACGACGTCTTCGGCCAGCAGGCTCTCGATCGTCTCGAGATCTTTGTCGTTGAAGGCCTGCATGAAGCGATCGACGATCGACCCTGGGTCCTCTTGCGCGGTGGCCGGAGCGAGTGCCATGAGAACCGTCGTCAACTGGGCAGCGAACACCGGGGGGAATCTGAGCATGGCATGTCTCCTTGTACGCCTGGCCTTCGCGTCTGGCGCGCGTGTGAACCTGATGTCAGCAGACGGTCTGCCTCAGGCGCCGTCCACGTCTTTGACGAACGAAGCCATGGCCTCGGCGATCTGAGTCGCGTGGGTGAGCGGCATGTGCTTGAGGTCTTCGAAGTAGACCGACCGGGAATCGGGAATCGCCTTCTCGAGAGCATCGAAGGCGGACTTCGGGATGTACTCGTCGGCCGGCGTGTTGACGACGAGGACGGGGCGGTTGATCGCACTGAGACGCCGTAGGGAGACATCCGGTTCGGTCGCCCAGCAGCGTCTCTGTCCTTTCATGACCTCGATGAACTTGTCGGGGTGCGGGGAGACGGCCGCGTACTGGGCTCGCAGAGCGTCCATGGCCTGCGGAGAGTGTGGCTGGTCGGTGAGCCCGTAGAAGTCGTCGGAGTCGGCCAACATGGCTTCTTGCCACTTCTTGAACGTCGCCTGGAGCTCGGGCGTGTAGGCGTCGTGACTGTACGGCGTTCCGCACAGCGTCGACGATGCGACCCGTTCTGCGAAGTCGAGCAGCAGTTCGATCTGAATACAGCCGCCGTCGCTCACACCGAAGAAGTGGGCTCGGTCGATGCCGAGAACATCCATCATCCGAGCGGTGTCGGCCGCTGCCCGGGAGTAGGTGGTTTGTCCGCTACCGAGAGTGGAGCCACCCTGTCCGCGGCAGTCCATGGTCAGCACGGTGAAGTGCTTGGCAAGAGCCTCGTTCAGCGGCCCCATCGTCTTGACCGAGCTGAAGAGCCAGATGCCTGTCTGGTGAATTAGGAGCGGCCCTTCGCCACGGACTTC
>JANQPS010000830.1 GCA_028285365.1 Thermoanaerobaculia bacterium
GGTGGGCGAACGTCTGGGCCGCCACACCTACCGACGCGCTCTCGAAGACGAAAGCTCCTCGTCATCTGGCTCGGGCTCCGCGACGTCCGATCGCGATCCCGACGACGCCGACGGGTCGGTGATGATCATCGTCGCTACCGACGCGGCGCTCGATGCCCGGCAGCTGGGACGACTGTCACGCCGAGCACCCCTGGGCCTGGCGCGCAGCGGTTCGTTCATCAGTCACGGTTCGGGCGACTTCGTGATCGCCTTCTCCACTGCAGACCCGACCGAAGCTCGCGAACGTTTCGCCGAGGATCAGCTGAGCCCGCTCTTTCTCGCGGCGGTCGAGGCCACCGAAGAAGCCGTATACAACTCGATCGTGAAGGCCCACACCGTGTCCGGCCACCGCGGAACCATCGAGGCGCTTCCGCTCGAGGAGCTCGAGCGAATTCTCACGGGTGGCGACGAGACCGAGCCTTGAGAGCTCGAAGACCGGCGGCGCGCGACCAGGGGTTTACGCTCATCGAAGCGTTGATCGCCATGGCGCTCGTGGCCCTCGGTGTCGTCATGGCGATGTCGATCTCCTGGCAGTTGCCCAGAATTGCCGAGCACTCGCGCACCAAGGCACTCTCCTATCGAGCTCTCGGTGCAACGCTGGACACCGTCCGAACCCGGCAGCTGCCCTTGCGCGACGGTGAAGTGCTCGACTTCACGCAGCTCGCTGACATCTGGACGTTCGATGACCCTGACGATGACGAACAGCCGCCGCAGGAGACCGACGAAGGCGACTCACCCGAGAGTGATCCGGGGCCGACCTCGGAAGACATGCGCGCGACCATGAGGGTGTTCGCGGAGGAGCCCGACGGGCTCTACCGGGTCCAGGTGACCATTCACTACCGCGTCAGGGAGCGCAGCCTGACCACGACCGGCGAGACCCTGGTCTGGCGCCCATGAGCGGCGACGCGCCGAGCCGAGCTCTCGAAGCTCCCCGTCAGGACGGCTTCACGCTCGTCGAGCTGGTCATTGCCACGACTCTGCTGCTGCTCACCCTCATGCTCGGCCTCCAGCTGATCCAGGCGAACCAACGACAGATGAGAAGTGTCGATGCCACCCTCGAAGAAGCTGTCGTCGAAGCCGGCGTCGAGCGCATTCGGCGTGACCTGCGTTCGGCGCAACGGGTGACGCTGATCGTGCCCCGCTGGATCGATGCGCCTCTGGTCCTCGAGCTCGGCAACGGAGCGCAGGTCGTTTACGTGAGGGACGATCGGGGCCTCGTTCGCCGGGAGATCTCGACGCGTCCCGGAGCCGAAGACAGTGAGCTCGTTCTCCTTCGAAGTGTCGAGGACTTTCGCTGGCGCTCGACCGGACCCACGCTCGTCGACTTCGAGCTCACCTGGCCAACCAACGACGATGCGGTCACGTTCGGCATCTCACCGGGCAACCAGGAGCGCTGGAGAGTCGCGCTTCGCAACCGGCGAAGGAGCTGGTGGTGATCGGCAAGTCGCGAGACCAGGACGGGTTTGCGCTCATCCTGACCCTATTTGTTCTCCTACTCATCTCCTTGGCGCTGGCCATGCTGGCGACCGCCGTGGGGCTAGAGGAAACGAAGGCGCAGCGAGTCGGCGGCACCATCGCTCTCGACGCGGTCAGTGACGCGGCGCTTGCCAACGCGCTCGCGCTACTCGCCCAGGAACGACCGCGACCGACGCTCAGTCGCGAGCTCCACGGGGGTCGCTTCGAGATCGAGATGGACGTTCGCAGGCGCCAGGCTTGGGTCACGACCCGAGCGTTCGTCGGTGGCCGCCGACGCGTCGTCCGCGCCCTCGTCTCGAGAACGGGTGGCCGGCCGCGGGTGGTGTCTTGGCGTGAGAGCTCGGTGGAGTTCGAGTCGCGCTGATCAACCAAGAGCGACCGACCAGGAACGATCGACCAGGGGTCGGGACGGCTGACTCGCGCGCCTGATCTCCCGCGGCGCTTCGGGAAGACGACCTCAGTTCGCAGCCCGCTCGACCTGGGGGTCCGGTTGAGCGTCGGGTGAGCGATAGCGCCAGAGATCCGTGAACAGCACGCTGTAGACGAACAGAATCGCCGACGTGAGCATCCCCGGGACGAGCGCGTTCAGGGTGCCGAAGAGCTCGATGATCGATCCCAGCACCAGGGCACCCAACGGTGCGCTGCCGAGCTGGCCGAGACTGAAGACACCCAGAACTCGTCCACGAAACTCCGGGTTGGCCGACTCTTGAACGATCGTGCGGGCCAACGTCGAAGTGACCCCCATGTTGAGTCCCCAGGAGACGACGGCGACGACGAGCAGCCACCACTCCGGACGAATCCAGAGGAGTCCGAGAATGAGGATTCGCGAAAGCTGCAGCGTCACGAACCACCGTCCCGGTCGCGCCAACGGCATCGACCTGAGGATCGCGAGATTGGAGACCGTGGCTCCTACGAAGAAGGCCACCATCAGCAGGGACAGAGTCTGCGCGTTGCCTCCGTACTCGCGCTTGACGATGAACGGGAAGACGGTGAGAAACGCGCCCGCGTTGAAGACACTGGACAAGAAGTTGAGTCCCAGCACGTCCCTGACGGTGCCCTGCTTCAGAGTGACTCGCAGCCCCTCCATGACTTCTGCGAGGCGTGAGCCTCCGGCTGCGCGGGCACTGCGATCCGCTGGTGAAACGCCGCGCATCAGGGCGGCCGCGAGGGCGAGACCGGAGGCCTGCACGATGAGTATCGCCGTCAGGCCGATTCGCTCGAGTTGGCCCGCAACCGCAAGCCCGACGACCTGCACGAGAAAGCCAATGGCGGTCGCCCCGGTGACCACTCGCTGGACGTCACCCGGAGCCACTCGATTGAGCAGCGCCTGTTGCGCTGGGCTCGAGAATGCCAGCGCGACACTCATCCCCAGGCCCCACATCGCAATCGGCACGACCGTCACCGTACCGACCTGGGCCACGGCGATCAGACCGAGCGGGCAGAGCAGTGCCAGCGAATAGACCCTGATGAGAAGGCTCCGGCCATCCCCGCGATCGGCACTCGCACCCCCCCACAACATCAGCAAGACACTGGGAAGTCCGATGGCCGCCTGGAGCAATCCGACTCTTTCTGCGCTCATGGCGAGCACACCAACGAGCAGCCAGGTCAGCAGAAGCTGCTGAACAGCGAACGCCACTCCGGCAGCGCCAACCGACCCCAGGTAGACCGAGAGCTCGCGGTGCTGGCCAGCACGCTGAGAAGTCGAGTTGCTCATGACCGAGCGCCGACCCTACGTCATCCAGATGCGCTCAGGTGGAGCTCGCCCTGAAAGGAGTCGGCGCTAGTAACCCTCGACGGGTGCCACGTCGTCGACCCGTGTGCCGGAGCGCACGGCCGCCGTGGAAGTCTTCCCAAGGCGAGCGTGAGCGCCGGCTCTCCCGAGGCCAAAACGGTGCATGTTGCCGTAGATCGCCTCGTACTCTCCGGCGCGGACTTTGAAGGTCTCATGCCAGATCCCGATGTCACCGTTGTCGCGAATTCGTCGATTGAAGTCTCGCCAGGCCGGCAGGTGCTCGGCATCGCGGCTGCGAGCGTACGCCTCGAGCTCCTCGAAGCTCCGCCAGTACTGAACCGAGATCGACGTCCGCCCCACCCAGTTCTCGATGTGGAGGCAGCCGAGCTCGGGACGCGCTCGCAACTCTGCTTGCATCCGCCCCATGGCACGTCCGATGGGCAGGAAACTCGGCAGCTTCCACCAGCGGTTGATTCGCGCACCGATGAGAAAGACCACGAAGTCACCATCGATCTGCGCCGAAAAACGTCCCGCATGAACCATCTGTCCCCTCCTCGAACGTGTTCTCGTCAAACTTGACACCGTCAAGATACCCCAAGATACGACCCAATCTTGACGATGTCAAGATAAGATCCTCTCGACGAGAATCTGCAGCATCAGAACCATCTCCCAATGTCCCGACCCCTCAACAAGAAGTCCCCGGCCTACCACCACGGCGACCTGCGCAACGCGCTCGTGCACGAAGCGTCCGTGATCCTCGAGCAACACGGTGTCGACGCCGTCACGCTGCGCGGCCTCGCACGCGCCCTGGGGGTCTCACACGCAGCCCCGGGCTACCACTTCGCGGATCGCGAAGAGCTCTTGTCGGAGGTTGCGGCTGACGGCTTCGTCGAGCTCTGGCAGGAGCTCGAAGCGGCCATCGAAGCCTCGGCCGGACAGGAGGCCGTTCGAGTCCAGGTCTCGTCGGGCATGGCCTATGTCGGAGTTGCACTCCGCCGTCCTCAGCGCTTCAAGCTCATGTTCTCCAGCGGCCTTCTCGGTCGAGACGACTGCCCAGAGCGACTCCGCACCGAGTCCTCGCGGGCCTACGCTGCCCTGATGCGCATCGCGCACGGTCGATCAGGCCTGGACATCGACCCGGCGACCTATCGGATCGACCAGCCCGAGCTCGGAACCTGGGCGCTAGTGCACGGACTCGCCACGCTGTCGATCGACGGCGCCCTGGGCCCCATCGAGCCTACGGACATGCTCACGCTGGTGCGTAGCGTTCTCGAGGCCACCCGCTTGGAGAAGCCAGCGGACGTTTGCTGACGATCAGGACAGACGCACCAGATATCGCTGCGTGCCTTCGAGCACGAGCTCTCCACGCTGATTCGCGAGACGCGACGCGACCTCCACGATCCCGGTCGAACGCTGACGTTCCAGTCCAGTGATCTCCAGCATCGGGCTCAGCGTGTCACCCGGGTAGACCGGTTTGAGAAAGCGACAGCTCTGATCGAGAAACCCGATCATCGATTCGCCGAGGACATACGGTAGGAGACCAGCGCCTGCAGCCGTCAGGCACAAGACCTGGAAGCCATGGGCCAGCAGATCGGAATGCCCCTGCGCCAGGCAATACTCGCGGTCATAGTGGATCGGGTGATGATCCCCGCTCAGCGCCTGAAAGGCCGAGAAATGAGCCTCGGTGACGGTTCGAGGTGGCAGCGGAAACTCCTCACCTACCTCGAGTGAGTCGAAGCTCCGCTGGGGGGCCAATGGACTCATGCGCCCCGCTCGCTCTGGTTATCCACCATGCCTCTCCCGACGTCCTGCACCACGATGCGTTCGTTGACATGTCGTTGCTGAAGTCATGAGTCAGGAACCCTAGCCGATTGCCGGCGGACCGGCTGCCAGCTCTTCGCCGACCCGCGAGGCTCATCGTCCGCAACCGAAAGCTTCGAGTTCGAGGTACAGTGACCGCAGGCAGCCCGTCGCGTTCAGTGTGAACCCTTCCAAATGTCTTGGAAACTCCTCCCCCTGGCTTTCGCACTGCTCGGACTCACTCTCGTCTCGGGCATCTGGTTGACAGCGCTGGGCCGCCGGCTGAAGAAGGGGTTCGTCGCTGTTCCATCCGGTAACGATCCGGCCCTGGACTGTGCGCTGGGTCTCGCGACGTTCGGCCAACTGATGTTCGTCCTCGGGATCGGTGCTCGCTTGACGCCTTGGCCGATTGCAGCCTTGGTGCTCACGCTGACGGTCATCTCTCACCGGGAGCTCTTCGAAATTGCTCGCGGTGGCCCCAGAGTCGTCGAGCGTGGAGCGTCACGGCTTCGAGAATCGCGCTGGCTACTTCTCGCCTATCTCGCGGTTGGCGCCCCTTTGCTCGTGCTGGCGCTCTATCCGCCAACGGGTTTCGACTCTCTCAACTACCACCTGCCGTTCACCGCGGCGTTTGCGGAGAGTGGGCGGCTGGTCATCGTCGACACGCTTCGATTCGAGGTTTTTCCCCAACTCGTCGAGCTCGTCATGGTGGTGCCGTTCCTGCTCCTCGGTGCCGAAGCAGCCGTGGCGTGCCTGCTCGTCCCGACCCTTGCCGTGGCGACGCTGGTCGCTCGCTGGGCGTCGCTACGCGCGGGCCGATCGAGCGCGCACGTGGCCGCCGCCATCTGGCTCGGGGGACCCCTCGTCGTGTGGCTGTCCTCGCAGGCCTACGTGGACCACACGTTGACCCTGTTCGTCGTTGCCGGCCTGTTCTGCATCGACCGTTATCGCACACAGCGTGCTCCGGGCTGGCTCGCACTGTCGGGCTGGCTCCTGGGAGCGGCGTGTGCAACGAAGTACCTCGGACTTCCGTGGGCCGGAATGGGACTCTTGAGCGCGGCGGCCGTGGCAACACCCTCTCGCAGAGTCCGCCTGGTAGCGATCTTCGCCTTGAGCGCCGCCCTCGGCGCTGCACCCTGGTACATCAGGATCGCGGCCGAAACCGGCAATCCGGTATACCCCGTGTTCGACGAGCTCTTCGCGTCGGGCGATCGAGGACACACATCAGGACACCCGGCACGAGAGCCAACCTCGACTAGCGCAACAGGGCCACGGCCTTTGACCGCTCGGCTGAACTCAGGATCTCTGGGAGTCGTGATCCTGCCTTTCACAGCCACGTGGATCCGAGGGCTGTTCGACTTCCAGGCGCCAGCCTCACCATGGACGCTGCCGCTCTTGATCGGTTCTTTCTGGGTCGCTCGACGATGTCGATTCGCACGTTGGCTGGTTCTCCTCGTGCTCGGCTACGGCCTGTCACTCTTGACCGCCTTCCGGCTGGACCCGCGTTTCCTGCTCCCGGTGACTGGGCTCCTCGCGGTCACCGGCGCAGTCGCCATCCGGCCGCTCTGGGCGACCACACTCCTCGAGCTGCCGGCGACCTGGCGCCGACGGATGGGTAGACGCAGGCTCGAGACGCTCCTCTTCGTTCTCTTGGTCGGCTTCGGCCCGGCCTACGGCATCTACAAGGTCATCGAGCATGGTCCCCCACCCACAAGCGATCACGAGCGTATTCGCTACCTGCGCACCTGGATCCCCGGCTACGACGCAGTGATCTCGCTCAACGACGCACACGGGGGTGACTACACGGCTTTTGGCCTCGAGCTCGAGAAGGCGCGTTACTTCGCTCACGGTCGCTATCTCGGCGACTACCACGGTCGTTATCGCTATCGCGACGTCGCTCACCGGCTCGCGAACCCTTCACAGCTCGAGGTGCTTCTCGACTCCTGGGGCGTCGACTACCTGATCCTTCCCGCCGGTCGAGCGCTCCCCGAAGGCACTCCGTGTTTCCAACTCGTCCGCACGCAGGACGGCGTTTCGACCTACAGGCTCACAGGAACGGGCGAACGTGACTGTCAGTGAGATTTCTCGGCACGCAGCGCCAGCAGGTAGCCAAAGCGACGCACCACAGGAACATGCCACTAGAGCCAGTGGAAAGGCCGCTCTTGGCAGCGCCCGTAGCGTGCCTCAGAGACGACCGTCGGACGGTGTGACTTTCACTTGACGGAGCGGTCCAAAGAGCCGAGATACCGATGCTTGCATCGGCCATCTCCAGACAACAAGCCAGCCGTAGGCGGTTGGCACCCCCTTGTCTCGGAGGGTCTTGCGGCCCTCCGTTTTTTTTTTCGAGCCAGCCTCCGGTTGACCAGCACGTCCGGATCTCAACCGCTTGTGCGTTCTCTTGAGTGAGGAGAACAGCACATGACAGGCGCAACAATCACAGGATGGGGCGCTGCCCTTCCCCCCGGAGTCCTCACCAATGCCGAGCTCGTTCGAGGGCTCGACACCAGCGATGAGTGGATCAGGGAACGGACCGGGATCGAGCAGCGCAGAATCGGCGGAACGACATCGTCGCTAGCGGCGGAAGCTGGCCGCGCTGCGATGAGGCAGGCGAACGTGTCTCCAGAGGAGATCGATCTCTTGCTCCTGGCTACGACGTCTCCCGAGATGACCTGCCCAGGCACGTCACCCAAGGTCCAGCATCTCTTGGGGCTCCAGTGCGGCGCTCTGGACGTTCAGGCGGCCTGCTCCGGCTGGGTAGCAGCCCTGATCACCGCCAATGGCTTTCTTCAGCAGGGGCTCAAGAAGATCCTGGTCATCGGATCAGAGACCCTCAGTCGCATCACCGACTACACCGACCGCAACACTGGCATCCTCTTCGGCGACGGAGCTGGAGCCGTGGTCCTCGAGGCCACCGACGGCCAGGCCAACGTTCTCGGATGGGACCTCGGTGCCGACGGCTCACACGCCGACATCCTCTATGCCCGACCCGGTGACACTCTGGTCATGGACGGCAAGGAGATCTTCAGGCAGGCAGTCGCCGCCATGGTGCACTCGACCCGCAAGTGCCTCGAGAGGGCCGAGCTGACCGTGGACGACGTCGACTGGATCGTGCCGCACCAGGCAAACATTCGGATCATCGAAGCCGCCTGGAAACGCCTGGGGTTCTCCCTGGAGCGGACGGTGACCGTGCTTCAGCACACCGGCAACACCTCGGCTGCGTCGATTCCTCTGGGACTTTCGGCGGCTGCCGATGACGAGCGCTTCCGCCCGGGCCACAACGTCCTGCTGCTCGGCTTCGGTGCCGGCATGACATGGGCGAGCATGCTGGTTCGCTGGGATCCCGAGGCCGCGTCGCGTACCGTCGGCCTGCACTCCGAGCTCGCGGCCTAGCCGTCTGGAACGAGCCGACTCGGCGGCAGGACAATCAGTCGCTCCGCAGCTCCGTTTCAGCTATCTTTGGCGCGGTCGACCGGCCACCGGTGGTCGTCGTCTCCCGAGACCGAGCCATGGCCCTCATCGAGATCCGCGACGTTCACAAGGTCTACCAGGTCGGCAGTGAGGCCGTCCGTGCACTCGACGGCATCGACTGCGACATCGACGAGTCCGAGTACGTCGCCATCATGGGCGCCTCTGGAAGCGGCAAGTCGACGCTCATGAATCTCCTGGGCTGCCTCGACACTCCCAGCTCTGGCCACTATCGGCTCAACGGCACTGCGGTCGAGTCGTTGTCGGACGAAGAGCTCGCACAGATCAGAAACCGCGAGATCGGTTTCGTCTTCCAGACCTTCAATCTCCTCGCGCGGACCACGGCTCTCGCCAACGTCGAGCTGCCCTTGGTCTACGCAGGTGTTCCTCGCAAGGAGCGCCACGAGAGGGCCAAGAGGGCACTCGAGCGAGTGGGCCTGAGCGACCGCATCAGCCACATGTCCAACGAGTTGTCCGGAGGACAGCGTCAACGTGTGGCCGTGGCTCGAGCACTCGTCAACGACCCGTCGATCGTGCTCGCCGACGAGCCGACCGGCAATCTCGACAGCAGGACGTCAGCCGAGATCATGGAGCTCTTCGACGAGCTCAATGCGAGCGGCAACACCGTGATCCTGGTGACCCACGAGGACGACATCGCCCTGCACGCGGCTCGCGTCCTGACCCTGCGAGACGGCAAGATCATGTCTGATGAGCGGCGAGAGCGCGACGCCGCGGGCTGACCCGTGGCGGTCACGGCTCCGACTGTCACCGGGAGCACTCGACGACTCGCCCGCATGCTCAGGCCCAAAGGGCCATCATCCCCAGAGCTCGACAGGCTCCGCTGCTGAGGCTCTGTACCCCTGCCGCTCGAAAAACTCCTGACAGGGCATGCAGTGCCGAGTGGCCGGCATCGCCTGGAGGCGGGGTTCGGCAATCTGTCCGTCGCAGCGAACGCAGCGACCGTACGACCCGGACTGCAGACGGGCCAGTGCCTCTTCGATGGCCTGTAGCTCGTCGGCCTCGCGTGTGCCGAGGTAGCGCAGGACGTCCTCGGACGCGTCGGAAACCACCTGGGCTTCGTCGCCTCGCTCGGCCCCCTCGTACAGCGTGCTGAGGCGCTTGGACAGCTCGGAGCTATCGCGCGCGAGCTCGCGATGTTGAGTGAGGAGCTTCTCCTGAACGAGTTTCTCGAATTTGCTGTTCATCGACGTCTCTCCTTGATCTTGATCTGTTACTCGAGCGATTGGGACCACGATTCGTGAGGCGTGGTCGGGTCAGGGAACATGAACTTGGTGGTCGGATCGTGCGGGCGGCGGGAGACCGCACTGCATCACCGCGGTCTCTTCTGCCGGTGCGGCACACCACTCAGTGGTAGCGACGTGCCGAGATGACACGCCAGCACGTCACCTGCGACACGCTCACCGCGACATTCCCCGCCGAACGACCTCTAGCGACCGCACTCGATTTCGCTCGTTCTTCCAGGCTCCGAAGCCGGGTCGCCACGACCGCAGACCAGAAGATACGCCGAGGCGTTCGCTTCGGATGTCTTGTTCGAACGGTATCGGTCAGCCTCCGACCGGCCATCGACCCCTTTTCGGAGCCGGCGACAGGAATGCGAGAAGCGTGCCGCCCAAGCGGCTGCCAGATCTTTCCTCTCGCTGGCCCACCGTGGGGCCTCTCTGCTCTGTAGCATTGGGCCTCGCGGCAGCCTTGGCCGCTTAGCCCCGTCCTCGAATCGTCCTACCTCGACGAGCTGATCCATGACACAACGTAGCCTCGACACTCGTGCTGTCCACGCCGGCGACCGGACGCCTGCCGGGACAGCCGTCCCGAGCACGACGCCCATCTACACGGCATCGAGCTTCTTCTACGAGTCCACCACCGAGCTCGAAGCCGTGTTCGCCCGCGAGGCCGACGGCGACAACTACTCGCGCTACGGCAACCCGACGAACCGTGCACTCGAGGAGTTGGTCGCCGATCTCGAAGGCGGCGACTTCGCTCTCGCCACGTCCTCGGGGATGTCGGCTCTCCTGGTCGCTCTTCTCGCCGCTCTCGTGGACCGCCCGAAGCGCATTCTGGCTGGCAATGTCCTCTACGGGCAGACGATCACCCAACTGATGAGCGTGCTTGGGCCTCTCGGCGTCGACACGCGCTTCGTCGATCCCTGCGACGACGCAGAGTTCGCGCGAGCCATGACCGAGTATCAGCCGTCATGTGTCCTGATCGAGCCGATCTCGAATCCACTGTTGAGAGTCGCGCCTGTCGACCACATCGCGGCGGCCTGCCGCGAGAACCAGGCGACGCTGGTGGTGGACAACACGTTCGCCACGCCGATCCTGCTACGTCCCTTGGAAGTGGATACTCACCTGGTCGTCCACAGCGCCACGAAGTTTCTCGCCGGCCACGGTGACGTCCTGGGAGGGGTTCTCGTGGGACACCAGGAACACGAGCCGACGATCTCGGCCTTGGGACGCACGATCGGCCCCAACCTGGGTCCCTTCGAGGCCTATCTGACGATGCGCGGCATCAAGACCTTGCCTCTACGCATGGAGAAGCACTGCCGCAACGCCCTCGAGATCGCCCAGGCTCTCGTCGAACACCCGCTCGTCGACAAGGTCCACTATCCCGGGCTGCCGGATCATCCCCACCGCCCGTCCATCGAGCGCCTTCTGCCAACCGGTTTGGCGGGTGGGATCGTCAGCTTCACGATCAAGGGAGCCACCAAGGAGTCGGTGTTCTCCTTCATCGATCACCTCGAGCTCATCGTGCCGGGAACCACCCTGGGCGACGTACACTCGCTCCTGCTCTACCCGGCCATGGCCTCACATCGTGACCTCTCACCCAAACACCGCCAGCGCCTCGGCATCACCGACGACCTGGTACGACTTTCGGTGGGCATCGAGTCCGCAGACGACATCCTGCAAGACCTCGATAGCGCCCTTGATGTCGCCGTTCGCGGCACCGTCGGCTGACGACCAGCCCGACCCGGCCTCCTAGCGCCTAGGCCCGGGATCTGTCCCTACGGAATCTGTCGTTACGGAGTCTGTCCATGCGGGATCTGTCGATGCGCCGTTTCGCCCGCGACCTGGCAGGCGAGCTCTTTCATCTCGATACGAGGCTCTGGCGATCGATCGGCACGCTGCTGTTCGAGCCCGGTGAGTCGGCGCGCCGGGCGGTCGACGACGAATCGCAGTCGCACCAGGTCGTCGAGCTCGACGAACGAGCGCGCGACTCTTCGACACCTCGGAGCTTGATTCACCCGGTGCGCCTCTACCTGGCGGCCAACCTGCTCTTCTTCATCATCGTGCCGCTCCTCAACACGGACCAGATCACGATCCTGTACAACGACCTCGACGTCCTCGAGGGCCTCGCTCCCGCATACGCGGACGTCGTCGCTGAAGAGGCGCTGGCCAAAGAGCAGGATCTGGTTGCTTACAGAGCGCAACTCGACGCCTGGATCCGGAGCAATCAGGGCGCTCTGATCGCCGTCCTGCTACCGCTCCTCGCGCTGCCTCTGTGGATCATGTTCCGTCGAGAAAGACGCTACTTCCTCGAGCACCTCCTGCTGAGCGCGTCCTTCTACACCATCTTCCTTCTCACCCTGCCCTTGATCGGGGTGACGATCCGGCTCTTGACGGGTCTCGGAGCCTCGAGCGGTGCGCTCGATTCGAGTGCCGCGCTCGTCATGATCCTCACCCCGACGTTCGTGTGGTTCGCCGGGCTGCTGCTGTGGCTGTGGCGGGCGCTGGCCAGGTACTACGAGGCCGGACCGGTCAAGAGCCTCGCCCTGTCGATTCCGCTTTGCCTCGTGTCCCTCGCCTCGTTCGGCGCCTACGCCCACCTCTTGTTCTGGATCGGCGTTCTGGCACTACGCACCAGCTCGTGAGCCCGTCGCCGACAGGCTCCACACCACGCCCCGAAGACTCAGCAGCGTCAACGGAGCGCGTGGAGCTTGACCTGCTCCAGTGGTCGCAGCGGCGGGCGCGACTGCGGCGCCAGGAGCCTGACCACCCAGTCCCGTAGCCGCGGCGTCAAGACGCTCAGAACGCTCTCGGCAACGGCGTAACGCGACAGGGGCTGAAGCCGCTGTCGGGTGCCAAAGCCGCGCACGGCACGCACCGGCCGGAATCCAGCCTCACGGAGTCGCCGCGCCAGCGAGCCGAACGAGTACTCGACGAGATGCAGACCTCCCGGCCTGGAGAGGAAGTCTCGGGACACGTCGTGAGGCCCCCAGAGACGATTTGGCGTCACCACGACGAAGGCGCCTCCCGGACGCAGCAGCCTCTTCGCCTCTTCGAGGTGCATTCCGAGGTCTTCAGGGTGGAGGTGCTCGACAAAGTGGCAGCTGTAGACCAGGTCGGCAGAACCATCCTCGAGCTCGACCTCGAGGCCATTTGGAGCGACGCGGCGAGGAGAGCCAGTGGCCTGTGGCTTGTCGCCACCGCCGACGTCGACCACGACCATCTCACCGACGAGCGGCCCCAGACGCGCCGCCAGAGCCCCGTCTCCGCCCCCAAACTCGACCACAGTCGTCTGCGAGTCCACCAGCGGCCGCAGCATGTCCAGCTGAAGAGCTGCTGAGCTCTCGTCGGTTCCTTGTATCAGGCCATGCTCTTCGAGCCACTCACCCAACTCGGCGTAGACCGTCGAGTAAAGAGCCGGTCGCTCGGCCCGGCCCGCTTCGAGAAGCCTCGCGCGCAGCTTGGACTCGAGCTCGAACTGCAGGCGGCGGAGATCATCCTCCGTCTTCACGACACAGCACCTCAGCAAGCAGGACGTTCACCGGCTCATTCCAGCCGGTCCGCGCCCTGGGACTCGAGAGCACCGCCACTTCCGTTGGTCGCAGGCTAGCGCGCGTCTCGATCATCACCGTCACCCCAGCGCACCGTTGGCGCGGCGCTGATGAGGCCAATCCGGTACTCGCCCGAGCTCACCTCGAAGGCACTCTCGACGATGCGATGATCGAAAACGTGCACACCCTCTTCATCGAGCAGGTAGACGAAGAGATCGAAGTGGCCAAGGTTGATCGGCAGCGACTCGAGCTCGACCGAGCAGCTGTACTCGTTTCGGCCGCTGAGCGGCTCGAGACCCAGCTTGTGGGTCGCAAACGACAGGGCCTGGACACCGTCGCTTCGATCGACTCCCAAGCCGACGTGAAAACGCAGATCGGGATCCGTGGTCGACCAGGTGATCTCGACTCCCCAGGGAGACTCAGGCGAATAGGCCACGCACCCCTCCAGCTGAGCTCGCTCACCATCCTGCGTCGGAGTGCGGGCGTGCAGCATGCGAATACTCCCGAGACGCGCAGGACGACCCCCTGGTTCGTCAGCTGACGGCGGCGCGGAGATGGACTGGCTGACCTCCTCCTTCTTGGCCTCTCCTCGACGCCGGTCCAGTTCTCGCTCGTAGGCGTCGATCACTTCGTGAACGTCACCGAGGGCCGCCACCCTGCCCTGTTCGAGCCACAACGCCCTCCTGCAGAATCGCTCCACGAAGTACATGGCGTGCGAACAGAACAACAGTGACGTTCCGTCGGCCATGAGATCGAGAATCCGATCGGTGCACTTCTTCTGGAAGTATCCGTCGCCGACGGAAAGGGCTTCGTCGATGATCAAGACTTCCGGCTCGACCTGAGTCGCGATGGCAAAGGCGAGCCTCATCGACATCCCACTCGAGTAGAACTTCACCGGCTCGTCGATGTAGGAGCCGAGCTCACAAAACTCGATGATTGCCGGCGTTCTCTCTTCGACGGCGGCCTCACTCAACCCCAGCATCGCAGCATTGATGCGGATGTTCTGAGCCCCGGAGAACTCCGGGTGAAAGCCGGCGCCCAGCTCGAGGATCGACGAGATCGTCCCGCGCACGATCACTTCCCCGCAGCTCGGCTCGAGCACACCGGCCAACAGGCTGAGCAGGGTGCTCTTGCCCGCACCGTTCGGTCCGACGATACCGAGGCCCTCGCCGGGCAGGAGACCGAAGTCCAGTGGCTCGAGCGCCACGTGCTCGCGATGTCTGCAGCGACCACCCAGCCGCTCCAGGAGTCGGTGCCAGGGGGTGGGGTAGAGCCGATAGGTCTTCCCCAGTCCACGGGCTTCGATACGCGGCTCTGCCGCCCCAGCCTCAGATCTCATCCGCGAATCCCGGGCGCAGGCTCTGAAAGACGAGCCGTCCTGCAACCAGTGCCAGCACAGCGAGAGCGGCCAGGAGCCACACCGCGAGCCATCCGTCGAAACGGCCGCCGACAAACGCCAAGCGATAGAGGCCCACGAGTCCGGTCAGAGGATTCAGTGAGATCCACACCTTGAGCCAATCGGGAATCATGGAGAACGGATAGACGATGGGCGTGAGGTAGAACCATGTGGTGAGCCCCACACCGACGACCTGCACCACGTCGCGCAGAAAGACCTGCAGGGCCGCGAGCAGAAGACCAATTCCCAGAGTCAGGGCGACTTGCAGAGGCAGAGCCACGAGCAGCCAGGGCAGGGTCGCCAGGCTGAGGTCTCCCGCCACTGCGAGATAGACGACGAAGATCGCCGCTGAGATCGCCGACTGCACGAGACCACCGGCAATGGCGCTCAGCACCAGCAACTCTGGCGGAAACGACAGCTTCTTGACCAGACTCGCGTTGTCTGTGATGGCCGTCGTCGAGCGGCTGACTCCCTCTTGAAAGGCTGACCACGGGATCAGCGCCGCAAACAAGAAGACCGGGAAGCTGGCAATCGGCTCACCTTCCGGGAGTCTGAACTTCAGCACCGCAGAGAACACGAAAGTGAACAGGACCAGCTGCCAGAGCGGTTGCACCAGGGACCAGATCAGGCCTAACGCGGATCCGGCATAGCGCGCCTGGAAGTCTCGCTTGACCAGCTCACGAAAGAGAAACAGCAGGTCGACGCGTCCCCTTCCGGGACGCTGAGACGGGCGCGACCGCTCTGGCGCGATTGTCGGCGATGATGTGGTCACTGTTCTGACTCGCCACCCTGACGACGCCGCCCGCTTGCGGAGCGCGCGGCCGAACCGGTGACGAGGCTCGACTCTGGGCGGGAGCGCTGGCCAATCCTAGACCACCGGCCTCGATTGCCGCTCGGGACACGCTACCCCCGCGCCTCAGCTAGAGAAGCTGCCGGAAGTTCTTACGGTGTCATAGACTTATAGCGATAGACATGCTCGAAACCTCTGCCAAGACTCTCACTCGCCTTCCCGGGATCCTGATCGGACTCGCGGTCCTCGCCGCGGCTCCGGCGAGCCGGGCTCAGGAAGACCCGCCCGCGTCTCAACCGCTCCGCGGGTACGCGGACGAGGTTTCGATCGAGTGGGTCTCCGTCGCCATCGAGGCGATCGCTCGGACGGGCCCGCATCTGCGCTACGACGTGGACGACTTCGCGGTCGTTGTCGACGGTCGGCCAGTCGTCGTCGCCGACTTCGAGGGCAGCGGCGGGCCGGTCGGAGTGCTCTTTCTGCAAGATCTCTCAGGCTCGATGGGACTGGCCGGACGACTCGCCGGCAGCGTCGAGCTCTACCTTCGCCTTCTCGATCGCCTGGACGAAAACGACGAGCTCTCCCTGGTCTCGTTCGCCGATGGCGACATCGCGACTCGCTTGACCTTCGATTCGGAGGTCGGCCACCGCAAAACCGCCATCGAGAACTGGGAGGCCTTCGGCAAGACGGCCTTGCACGATGCCGTGGCGATGGTTCCCGAACTGGCGAGAGCTTCGCGCCGCGCAAAACGCGGCGCCGTGCTCGTCACCGACGGCACGGACAACGCCAGCGTGCTCAATGCCGATCAGGCCAGGGCGGCCCTCGCCAACGGCTCGGTTCCGCTGTTCATCCTCGAGCTCACGCCCCGAACCAGCGCGCCGAGCCCAAAGACTGCTCAGGTTCTCACGACTCTCGCCGGCCTGGCGCAAGCCTCTGGCGGCGGCCTCTACTCGAGCGAGCCGCGCCACGCGGAACACCTCGCCCAGGCGCTTCTCAACCGACTTCGAAACCAGTATCGAGTGTCTTTCCCCACCGACCCCGAAACGCCCAAACGCGAACGTCGCATTGAGGTCACGGTCGCACATCCCGACGTGGTCGTGAGCCACCGCACTCACTACTATGGTTCGGCGCCTCTGAGTCACAAGCTCAGTGAGGTCCTTCCCGCCCTCGCCGAGAGTCGATCGCCCTGATCGCCCACTGTTCCAGAAGTGCGAAGTGAAGGACCTTCCGAGCCCAGCGCCCGACCCATCCGTCTCGCCTCGCAACGTCATACTCCCGACCGAGTTTTCTAGATCATCACCAAAACCTCGCCACCGCGAGTCCAGCCACGAGGAGACCCCCATGACTCACCAACACCCTCGAGCCAACTGGCTCATGACGTTGACCACCCTTCTGGTCGCAGTCCTGTTCAGTGGAGCCTGCGCAACGCAGAAGTTCGTCCGCGGCGAGGTCGACCAAAAAGTCTCGGAATCCGAAGCTCGCAGCGGCGAGCGAATGGGCGAGATCGAGAACCGAATGGAAGACAACCAGTCGCGTATCAGCGAGAACAGCTCGCGAATCGACGACCAGGGACGCGAGATCGACGAGGCCTCCGAGACCGCCAAAGAAGCTCTCGAACGAGCCCTGGCGGCCGGCAAGCTCGCCGAAGGCCGGCTGATCTCCGAGACGATCCTCTCGAACGACGACGTTCGCTTTGCCACTGACAAGGCCGCTCTCTCGGATGAAGCCGCCGCCGCCCTCGATGAGTTTGCCTCTCCGCTCAAGGAAGAAAACGCCGGCTACTACATCGAGATTCAGGGCCACACCGACTCCAACGGTCCCGAGGAGTACAACGAGCGCCTCGGCGAGGAGCGCGCGGAAGCCGTGAGGCGTTACCTCAACAAGGAGCACGGGTTTCCTCTCCATCGCATGGCCGTGATCTCCTACGGCGAGTCGAATCCGGCCTACGACAACGCAACTCGCGACGGTAGAGCCAAGAATCGCCGCGTGGTGCTCGTCGTCCTGCAGTGACTCGTCGGTGCCGACTCGCTCGGGTCTCACGCTGACAGAGACTCCCCGGCGAGCAGCGGCGCGCTAAGCTCGTTAAGCTATCGTCACCCATTCAACGAGCCATCCGAGATTCGACACGATGTCGGGTTCCCGGTTGCTCTCCAAGGAGACTCTCATGCGCCGTATTTTCTGGATAGCTCTCGCAGCGCTGGCCCTCGTGGCGAGCGGTTGCGCCACCAGTGGCGGAGGCGGAGGCTCAGCCGCCGCTCCGGATGCGCCTGCCGCCGCGCCCAAGATGGATGTCAAGAACGAAACGGGAGACAACGGTCTCTTGACGCCACGGGCCATCATCGCTCGATACGTTGAGGCCCTGGGTGGCGAAGAGGCCATCCGCAAGCACGAATCCCGCACGACCAAAGGCAAGATGGAGCTTGCCGCCATGGGCATGTCGGGTGACGTCACCATCTACGCTGCCGCCCCCGACAAGATGGTCATGGAAGTCGAGATGGCCGGCTTCGGCACGATGAACAACGGCTACAACGGCGAAGTCGGCTGGAGCGACAACCCGATGGCCGGTGCCCAGCTCCTCGAAGGCAAGGCGCTCAAGCCGCAGAAGCAGCAGGCCGACTTCTACGCGCCGCTGCATTACGAGGACACGTACTCCTCGATGGAGACTCTCGAGCTCACCGAGTTCGAGGGACAGAGCGCCTACAAGGTCAAGCTCGTCGACGCTGATGGCGACGAGAGCACCGAGTACTTCGCCGAAGACGGAGGCCTCCTCCTGGGCGTTACTGCCATGCAGTCCAACCAGATGGGCGAGTCCGAAGTCACCACGGTCTTCTCGGACTACAAAGACTTCAGCGGCCTGATGCAGCCGGCGACGACGGTCATCAAGATGACCGCCATGGGCATGGAGATCAAGAACACCGTAACCGAGGTGACAGTCAACGACGTGACTCCAGAAAAGCTCGAGCCACCTGACTCGATCAAGGCTCTGATCAACTGATCACGGCCGAGCCGATCTCGATCGGCTCGACCCGAGTTATGCAGCGCGCCAGGCCTCGCGGGCCTGGCGCGTTTTGCGTTTGGCGCAGCGCTTGCCAGGGACGGAGGTCGGAGTACCATCCTCCGACTGTGGTGTCTGCAGGTCAGGTAGACCAGGAGTCACAGTCACCTTTGGAATCACAGGCACCCTTGAATGACAGGCACCCTTGAATGGCAGTCACCCCACCCCTGAAGGACAGTCGCCTCGGAGCCTCAGTCCTCGTCCTGCAGCCGCTGCTCGAGCTGCTCCAGGCGCCGCCTGAGCTCTGAAAGCTCGTCGAGTTCACTCGGCTCGTCTTGGCCCTGATCTGCTCGATCGGGCTGATCCTGGTCTGGCTCGTCGACCTCCTCAGGGCCATCCGAACTCAGTGACGTTTCGCCGTCTTCGTCGTCCGCGACGTCGCGACCGAGACGGTCGTCCGGTCCCGCTCCGCGCCGGGAACGCTGAAGCCCTCCGCTCACGAGTTGCGAGAGCGGTCCTGCGAGCGCCGCTGGCCCCCAGAGCCTCGTCCAATCGGGCATCGCTCCCGCTTTGGGTCCGCGACGATAGGCCCGC
>JANQPS010000831.1 GCA_028285365.1 Thermoanaerobaculia bacterium
GGCCAGGGTCTACGGCACTCCTGTCGGTGCGCTGGCCAAGACGAAGAAGATCGTCGGCACCGACAAGGCCGTGACCAAGAGTCCGAGCAGCGCCATCGGCATCAGTGCAGAGCGCGGTCCAGCCGCCAATCGATAGAGCCCCTTGACGAACGGCTGCAGGCTCCAGCCCGCCACGGCCTGAGCCATCACGAGAAACCCCATCAGTATCTGATAGCGAGCCAAGTCCTCTTCCGCGAGCACTGCTGCTACGACGTAGACGTCGATCCGCGAGCTGAGCCAGCCCGAGAAACCCATCAGAAAGAAGCTCTTCGACTCCAAGAGCACGGAGGGGCGCAGCGCGCCCGCGAGCTGCATCAGCACATCAGAAGCAAACAACACGGCATAGACCGCCACCCTGGCTGACGCGACGAGAATCGCGGCGACGATCAAACCGTCGACCGACGTGACCAGACTGGACCAGACCAGCGCGACGATCGCCGCGACCGCGGCCAACTCGAGAGCACACGCGGCGGTGAACCGTCCTCGATACACGACCAGAACGTCGAACGAGCGCGCCAGGGTCAAGGCCAGCGCCCAGGCCGAGCAGAGCCCAACTCGTGGCGGGTCCCAACCGAGCACCAGGAGCGCAACCGGTAGCAAGAGGAGCAAAGGCAGTCGACTCATGAGGCTCGTCTGCCAGAGCATCCCTAGTCTGCTCGGACCGAGACTGACCTCTCGCATCAGCCACTCGCGACTCCCCCAGTCCGCCAAGAGGGCGCCTAGCTGAACCGCAAGCAGGTTGACGACAAACGCTCCCCATACGGACGGCCCCAGGATGCGCGCTACGACGAGCGCCAGCAGAGCATTGTGGATGGGCTGGACCAGGTAGTACATCCCGCCGCCTACCGCCCGGCGCGCCCGATCCCACCGAAGCCTTCCGGGCCAACGCCGACTCATGTCTTGGGCACGAGGTTCGGGAACTGCGCAATGAGCTCGCTGTCGAGCGCAAACACCTGCACCCAGCCTCCAGCTCCGGACACCCGCTCGACCCTCACCAGCTTGCTGCTCATCTGCGGGGGGAGTCGAGACCCGTCACCAGTGCCCACGAGAACGAGATGGGAGGCACCGAGGTCGGAGGCGAACCTCAGGGTGTCGCTCGTCAGGTCTCGCCACTCCACCACCCAGCCGCGACTGCGCGCCTGGCCAAGCAGATGGGCGCGCAGCGGATTGCCGGCGCTCCAACTCGTCACGACCAGTCCGCCAGGCGGCGTCGTGTCGTCCACGAGATCGACGACCTGCGCCCCAGAGGCAAACGTCTCGGTCTGCGTCCAGTGCGCGGCGACGACCTGCTGCAACAGCACCGCGACGATGAGCGCGACCGGGACCATCCGGAGCTTTCGAGACCCGGCAAGCTCCCCGAGAAGCGACCGGAATCCCAGCGCGGCGAGAACCGCAACGGGAGCCAGCAGCGTGAGCGCGCCGTAGTGGCTGGCGACTCCCCCGACATAGCTCACGACGAGTCCCGACATCGCGCTCGCCACAACCGCAAGGACGACGAAGCAACGCTGCAAGACGACTCGTCCAAGACCAACACAAGCCAGTGCAAGAACGACGGGCCCGGCGACATCGCTCGCCAGAGAGCTGGCGAAGACCAGCCACGTCTCGGGCTCGAGTCTCTGTTGCCAGCTTCCAGCAAACCAGCGCCACGAGTCCTCGAACGCCACGTAGTCCGTCACCATCGTCCATCTGGAACTCTGACCCGCTTCGACGGACGGTTCGAGAAGAGAACCCAGCCAGAGAGCCAAGAGACCCGCGCCGGGGAGCCAAGACCACCAGCACGTGACCACGAAGCGTCGATGGCTGCGCGACGCCCTCGCGAGGAGGAGAGTCAGCAGGGTGGCGCTCGGGAGCATCATCGGTGCCTGGATCATCACTCCCAAAGTCGACGCTCCACCTGCCAGCACCATCCACCGACTCGACTGACCTCGGACTCCTCGCAACGAAGCCCACACCATGAGATGTGCGCAGAACAAAGCCAACGCGTCGACGATGACGAGAGTCGAGCTCAAGAGATGGAGCGGACCGGCGACAAAGAACAGCCCCGCAAGCAAGGCCTCAGGCTGAAACCGAGGGCCATCCAGACGAGGCCCTCTGCCTGGGAGAGCTTCGCGGAGCCAAAGGGTCAGCAGGACGGCGGCAGCCGCCAGGAACAGGATCATCGTCGCTCTGGCTGAGGTGTGGCTCGAGAGCCGCGCCAGGTCTCTCAGGGACGCGAGCGAGTCTCCGAGTCCTCCGAGCCGCTCCAGCATAGACAGTCCGTATGCCGGCAGGGAATGCACCAAGAAGGCCGTCGGAGCCGGCAGCAGTGAAGCGGGCCGAGGGAAGGGCGTCGCCAGACTGAACAACCGCACGACGACGACCACGAGTCCCGCCGCCAGGATCCAACGGCCGGCTATGTGGTCGAAGACACCAGGAGCGCCGGCACCTCGACAGGTCAGCCGTTCTTCGTCTTCAGTCGTCGGCGCCCGGGCTGCCACGACAGTGGGAGCCAGGAGGGCGAGGGGCAACCAGAGCATCAGAAACACCGAGTCGTGTGGGTTGAACACCGGTCGACTGACATTCCAGAACGCGGCGCACACTCCGAAGACCAAGAGGGAGGCGGGCCCCGGGTCGACACCGCCCGTGAGGTCACGCCATGCCCTCCTACCTCCCATCACGAGGATCGCAACCAGCAATCCGAGTCCGACGGCTCCACCGTGAAAGAAGGCGCCGAGGAACGGGTTGTGAGTATGGTGGACCGTGCGGCCACGCAGGAACGCAGGTGAGCCCGGATCGACCTCTACGTCGTCCCGAGCTCCGATCCCGTGACCGAGCAGCGGTCGCTCCAGCGCGCTTTCGAGGACCTCGGAGTAGATCGAGCTGCGACCGGCATCACCGCGCGCCGCGAACGAAGCTTCGGCGAGGATCCCGAAGACGACGACCAACGACAACACCGTCGCCGAGGAGAGGAAACGAAGACGAGGCCAGAGGCCGAGAAAGGCCATGGTCACGACCAAGGCGAGAACCGCGCTGCGCGAACCGGTCAAGGCGACCGCCGCCACCAGCACACCACTCGCAGAGAACCACAGCGCACGGACACGCGGCTGGACGCTCGGCGACACTGCCCGCGTCAGCGCCAACACCGCCGCAAATCCTGCGCAGCGTGCAAAGACGTTGGGATGTTCGACCAGCGAGACTCCCTGAAGACGACCATCGAAGCTCCGTCCCAGGGCAAAGCTGACGAGCGAGACCAACGCCTGTGACGTGGCCGCCACGACGACGACCAGGCGCACTACAGCAATCCTGCCGCGAAGCAGAGTGGCAACCGCGAGCACAAACGTCACGAGTGATGCCGACCAGGCGAGGACCTCCACCCCTTTGTGCTCGGCGTCGCCCACGGTCCACAGGACACCCAAAACGCACCAGCCTGCATAGGCGAGCACCAACATCAGGAGCGGATCGCGCAACGCGCGAAGCAAGGGCCGAGCCCAGACCATCCAAAGACCCAGGGTCAGCGCATAGAAGACGAGGTCGTGCGGGGTCACAATTCCCGCGATCGACCTCGCACTCGACAAGTCGACGGGCACCGACCAGTAGTAGCCAGCGAACGACACGGCCAGAAGCCTGCCCAGAACCAGGCGGACGCGACCTCTCGGAGTCTCCGTCGGCAACTGCGTCTCCATGAGCGCTGACGATAGATCAACGACCAAGAAACAACACGGAACCCGCTCGATGAGAGCTCGACTCCCTCTCAGGACGCGCCCCCGAGTCACCTTCTCGATAGGGTCCGGAGTCGAGCATCTCTCTCTCGACAGTCTTCGCAACAGCTGGATCGACAACGCGAGCGAGAAACAACGCACCAGAGCTGATCAGTGGACGTCGTAGCCCTCATCGCCGCCTACAACGAAGAGCACTGCATCGAGAACTGCATCCAGCACCATGCAGCGCACGGTGTCGATGTCGTCTTGTTCGACAACGAGTCCACCGACGATACCGGCACGATCGCCAGGCACTACCTCGGACGGGGAGTCCGTGACGTGCTGACCGTGCAGCGTGGGGAGTTCTTCGAGCTCGAACGGCTACTGGGCGTCAAGAGCGCGTGGGTCCGCAACAACCCTGTCGACTGGGTCATGCACGCCGACGCCGACGAGATCCGAGAGCCGCGCACCCACGAGACTCTGTGCGAGGCCTTCCTGCGCGTCGCCCGGCAGGGTTACAACGCCGTCAACTTCCTGGAGTTCACCTTCGTCCCAACTGCCGAAGAGCCGGTCCACGAACCGGACTCATACCTCGAGACCATGCGCCACTACTACCACTTCGGACCGGCCTACCCCCGGCAGATCAAAGCGTGGATGCCCCATCGGCTACCCGACTTCGACATCACCAGCTCCGCGGGCCACCTCATCGATTCCGAGCACCTCGCTCTCTGTCCGGAAGACTTCGCGATGCGCCACTACATCTTCTTGAGCCGAGCCCACGCCGAGCGCAAGTACCTGACCAGAAAACACCCTCGCAGCGCCATCGACAAGGGCTGGCACAGTACTCGACATCAGCTGACTAGAGAGAGCTTCGTGCTTCCTTCGTGCCGGTCTCTGTGCTGCATCGACGACGGCCCCCTCGACTACACCAACCCTCTAACTCACCATCCCGTCTTCGGAGCTCCTACCCCTGATCCCGAGACCACATAGATCTCGATAGATCGCGATGTAGCTCCTTGCGGTGTCGAAGGCCCAAGGCGCAGAGCGAATCGGAACCCCCTCGTGCGCCTCCTCGAGCATACGCTCCACCCCCTCTGCAAGCTCAGCGCGACTCTCACCAACGCGCCACCTCGGACCGGCGCGAGCCCAGCCCACCGGCGTCGACACCACCGACATCCCGGCTGCCAGAGCCTCCGCGAAGACCAGGCCAAAAGCTTCGAAGCGGGACGTGTGGAGCAAGACCTTGGCGCGCTCCATTCGCTCCAGGACCTGCTCGCGGGCCAAGGCTCCTCTCACCTGCAGAGTCCCGTCGAGCCCAAGCGACCGGATCTTCCTGACGAGCTTCGCGCGCGCAGGTCCGTCGCCGATGATCTCGCAACGAGTGACTCGACCCTTCGAGCGCAGGTCTTTGATGACTTCGGCGAAGAGTTCGAAGCGTTTCAGCTCACTCAACGAGCCCACGCCGAGAACGTCCACGTCGCGCCGAGACCACGGGCGGGTCTCGTCCAGCGGACGCTCGACCCCCCACGGGATCACCTGTGCCGTCTCCCAGCCCTTGTCCGTCGACGATCGGAGCGCCTCGAGCGCACGCGTCGAAGGCGCCACGAGCTGAATATCAGCTCGCTGGGCGGCCCGCGAGGCGAGTGTGAGATAGCGATTGCTGCGCAGAACGTCCTGCCCCATGACCGTACAGACGTGAGGCACTCCGAGCCTCCTGGCGACCCGATTTGCCACCAAGCTCACGTCATTGAGCCACAACGAATGGACCACACCAACCTCGACGCCGCTCAACCAAGACGTCAGTCGACCGGGTATCCCTGCCATCGCCGGTAGCCGCATGAGACGAGATTTCGCCAGGTTGAGCGGCAACACCTGCACACCTCTCCACGTGTACTCCGTACGCTTCCTCGGATAGTGAAGGGTGGCCACGAAGATCTGCTGATCCGGCTCCGCTTCTCGGACCGCCTGAAGGAAGACCTGAAGCGCCGGGATGCAGTCGGTCTCGTCGTCGTGAGCTGGGAACCCCGGCGTGACGAACAGCAGGGGCCTGAGCGCGCTCATCGTGTGCGTGAGACCTCGGCGAGATAGTGGTCGGCGCCATGAGCGACGAGCGCTGAGAGAGGGCCCACCCGGCTCAAGAGGCGCTCTCCGGCCGCCAGCAAACGACCAAGCCGAGTGTGGCGCGTCAGCCAGGGGTCGAGGAACGACGGCGGCATGAATCCACCCACGGCTCGCAGACGACGAAGTCGCCAGCCTGCTGGAAGCCGGCGACGGAGCTCCCCTGGAGACAGATACCAGATCGACAGATCGGCGTCCCCGACAGCAGCCTCAACAGGCCCCTGACGCCGCCGGCGAAGCGCTCTCCTCCAGTCGCCCTCGAGAGCGAAGTAGAGCGTCTCGAGAAGACAGAAGCGACCCATCAAGACCAGCACCAGCGACCCACCCAGGTCGAGGTGGGGTACCAGCTCGTCGAGGAGTTCCTCGAGCCTCTGAGGACTGACGCAGTTGAGCCCTCCGAAGTTGGAGAACACGAGATCAAAAGACTCACCGCCAAGTGGCTCCAGGTTCTCCTCGAGATCCAGCTGCAGACAGCGTGCTGAGTCCGACGCCCCGATCCGGCGAGACGTGACCTCGACCATCGCCCGCGAACGGTCCGTGGCCACGACATCACACCCCTGCTCGAGCAGGAATTCGGCGTCGACACCGGTTCCGCAGTTGAGCTCGAGAACCCGGCGCACCCCTCGTGGCCCGAGGAGACGGACGAGGTGGTCGTGCACGACCGCACGCTGCGAGCGGCCGACTCGAGTGTCCGAGAACGAGCGGTCATAGTCCTCTGCGATGGCGTCGAAAGGGTCGCTCGTGGCAACCGGGGTGGGCGATTCACCCATCGGTACCCGCCAAGTTGGTCCCATGCTCGCGGTCGAACGCTCGTAGCCGTGCCTGGTGGCGATCGAGGACCTTCGACTGATAGTTGCCCGGGTGATGCTTGGAGACTCCCGGCTGCGCCCGCATGGCGCGTTCGTAGTCGCTGCCGAGGGCAGGACCGTAGCGACGACGGTTGCGCTTCTCGATCCGGCGACGGCACCAGTCGTCCAGGATCTCGGCTGCGCGGCGGGGCATGAGGCGTTCGAGGATCCCGACCTTGCGAGACGCCGAACGGACGTTGGCCAACTGATCCTCACGAGTCCAGCGAGCGAAGAAGGACTCGATCCAATCGTTCTCTTCGAAGAAGCGTTGCCACACGGACCGGCCGACGACCGGCTGCAGCCAGGCGATCTCCGTCGCCACGAAGAGGTTGCGGTCGGTGATCTCGAGGTGGTCCTCGTCGACGAGGTAGTTGATGCAGAACCACCGATGGGAGTTGAGCAGAAAGACCTTCTTGAAGAGCATCAACACGGTCCTGCACAGCCACACGCGCCCAGGTGCCGTGACCACGAAGAAGTCGACGTCGTCTCCTTTGTGGAGCACTCCTTTGGACAACGTGCCAGTCAGAGCAACCCCTCGCACCCATGGGAAGGCCGCAATCAGGCTGCACCACCTTCTCGCGATAGGAAGAGCTCGAGCAGCGCCGCGCTCGCCTTCGAGCCGGAGCTCCGCCTCCGTCTCCGCGACTCCAAAGAGATCACCGTCGAGTCGCTTCAGAAGAGCGCGCGCCTCCAGCTGGCCCACCGTCTCCTCGACCTCGTCGACATCCTTCCACTTCCAGTTGCTCAGGCGCTCGATCTCCGCGAGGCGCAGCGGAAAGCCGAAAGCTTCGTAGTACAGCAGGCTCCTCAACACCGCACTTTCGGGCCCGCTGAGTACCCGACCGGGAGCCGCAGCCACACCGAGCTGGCGATCATGCATTCTCACCCGTCCCTCGTCGCCGAGAGGGTTGCGGCCTGCCAGACTCCACCGGTTCATCACCGCTCTATCGTAAACGCGCTCCGCGTCACGGGCTGCTCGGATGAGGTCACCGCCACCACTGCGGTCGTGCGCTGAGTCTCCGCTTCAATCCCATCGGCAACCACGCGTGACGTCGACCCGTCTGGTATGCCAACCACCGCTGGCAACAGACGAGGAGGAAGCCCGGAACTCGTGCAGCCGACCTCTCTCTCAAGAGCTCACGGATACCGAAGCGGACAAACTCCAATCCGAGCCGGTTGGGACCGCCAAACCGACCGAGCCGGAGGTGGATCTCCGCATGACTCGCTCCGATGTCGAACGTCCGTCGGAGCTCCCCTAGATACGACTCTCGATGCTCGTGGATGACTGCAGCTGCCGCCTCGTAGCGCACCGAGTGCCCGAGCGCCAACAGCCGAGACGCGGCCAGCACGTCTTCACACATCAGCAGCCGCTCTCCGAACCAGCCGACACTACGCAGCGCCTCGACCCGGTAGACGGAAAATGCGTTCGAGAGCAGGGCACTACGGTGATCCAGGGAGCCCTCTCGGGTACCTTCTCGACAGGCGCTGGTCTCGGGATAGAGGTACGCCCGTTTGAGCCTCATCCCATCAGACGCCTTCGGAGGCGGAATCTGGCGGCCGTAAGCCGCGGCTGTCGCCGTGTCCGAGTCGATGGTCCGCACCAACGACTCGAAGACGCGATCGGAGGCCGGCCGAGTGTCCTGTGAGACGAACACGACGTAAGGGTCCTCGACCAAGGAGGCGGCATGACTCCTGGTCCCTGCATGGTCGAAGTCGTTCGCAGCGACTTCGAGATGCTCGGCCCCGAAGCTCCGAGCCGTCGCTGCGACGTCGGTTGGCCCAACTCGCGTTTCGACGACGAGTGTTCGTCGCGGCGCAAGACTCTGGCGCGCGACGGCGCGCAGAAGAGTCGAGAGCTGATCCCCCGGCTCGCGTACCGGAACGATCAGCGTGTAGCAGGGGTCGCTCACCGCTGTGACTCGGTGCGCATCAGGACGTCGAGGTGGTAGTCCTCGAGCCAGTCCCGGCGCTTCTCCGAATGCCGAAGATCGAGCCCGGACTCGAGCACCCAGGGGCGAGGGGTACGCTCAGAAGTGATGAGTACGATCTCTCCGTCGTCGGCGACGACTTCACCCGCGGCGCGGAGTGCGTCCTTGAGTCGTCCACCCTGCTCCCCGGCCCACAGCTCTCGCTCGAACCGCGACGGTCGGCTCAACAGAAAAGGCGGGTTGATCAGCACCCGGTCAAAAATGCGGTGCCGACTGCGCAGGGCACTCGCCCAGTCGCTCGTGACGACTTGGACGTCACAGCCATTGCGTCGAGCGTTCTCGCGAGCACACTTCGCAGCCCGCAAGGAGCGGTCCAGAGCCACGACTCTGTGCCCTTCCATGGCAAGCGCCACCGACGCCAGGCCACACCCGCAGCCCATCTCGAGGATCATCGAAGGCCGTGACGGCGCTCGGCTCAAGCAGAAGTCCACGAACAGGAAACTCGCCCGGAACGTCGTTGGATTGATCACTCCACGGTCTATTCGAAAGCGCGCCCCGGCGTACGAAAAATCAGCTCGGGTCTGCAGGGCGGCCCGCGTTCCAGACGACCAGCGCCTCGCCAAGTTGCGGATCAACTGAGCAATCCGGCCCTGTCGAGCACGACGACCGGAAAAGGCGACCGTGGCTCACGCAACACGTGACGTCTGAAGCGCTCGACCGTCGAGTTCGGTCTTCTGATCCACTCGGCACCCCTCTTGACCAGCTCGTCCAAAGGGTGGTGGTGGTAGTGCTCGGCCATCTCAGCAAGCCCCATCTGGCGATAGTAAAGCTTCGATCTCTCCCGTGCACTGTCCAGCTCTTGCTGACGGTAGAAAGGGCTATCGCAGATGAGGAGTTTTCCGTCGACGGCCAGTAGCTCACCTACGGCTGTGAACAGATCGGGCAGGTCCGGGAAGTACTGCACAGACGCCGCCATCACCGCCCATCCGAACGCGCCCCTCCGGAGCGGCGACGCGGCAACGAGGTCGCCACAAACGAAGCTCAAACCCGGGCACCCGAAGGCCCGCTCGCCTGATGCCAACTCTCCGAGTCCCACGTCGACGCCCACCACGGGTCGATCC
>JANQPS010000851.1 GCA_028285365.1 Thermoanaerobaculia bacterium
CAGTGCCCGGACCTTGTCGGCCTCCTCGCCGCGCGCCGTCAGCACGAGGATGGGCCTGTCGAATCCGGCTCGGCGTGCCTCGCGCAGCACTCGCATCCCCGGAACACCTGGCAGCATGAGATCGAGGATCATCAGGTCGACGCCGTCCAGAGCCTCCAGCGCTTCGCCTCCGTCGTGCACGGTGACGACGTCGTAGCCTTCGATCTCCAGATTGTTGTGCAGTCCCAGCGCGAGATCCTCGTTGTCTTCGACGAGCAGGACCTTGCGGGCCTCCCGGTCATCAGCTCGCCTCTCATCCGACACCTCGTTCGACGGGCGGATCACGAGGCGACCTCGGCCACCGGCAGCTCCATCACGACGCGAGTGCCGCGGGGCTCGCCCGACTCGATCCAGCAGCGGCCGCCGTGCTGCTCCACGATGTCTCTGACGACCGCCAGCCCGATTCCTGTTCCCGTTTGAGCCGAGTCCTTGGACCGCTCGAACGGTCGCCAGACCAGCTCGCGCTCGCTCAGTGGGATGCCTGGCCCGCGGTCCTCGACCGCAATGCGAGCACGGTCACCCGCCGACTCGGCGGTCACTCGGATCGGCTCGCCGCCGCCGAACTTGACGGCGTTGTCGAGAAGATTGAGGAGCGCCTGGTGAATGGCGTCCGGATCGATGAGGGCCTCCAGCCCCGGCTCGACGACCACCGTGATCTCGGCGTCGTGGTCTAGCGAGGGGCTCACCTCCTCGATCATACGCTCGATGAACGGGGCGAGCTCGCTGCTGCTGGGATGGATCTCGACCAGATCGCGCTCGCTGCGCGAGAACTGCAGGACGTTCTCGACGAGAGCGCTCAATCGGCGAGCTTCGCGCTCCAGGATCTCGAGGTAGCGAGCTCGCTCGTCGTCGCTGCGGACCCGATCGAGCCGCAGGGTCTCGCTGAACATGCGGATCTGGGCGAGCGGCGTGCGCAGCTCGTGTGAGACCCGCGACACGAAGTCGGTTCGGAGTCGAGCCAGGTTGCGCTCCCGTCGCAGCAGCACGACCGACGTGGCCAGGAGACCAAGCGTCAGGAACAGCAACACGAACAGGAGCGGCAATCGGGAGCGGGGAAGGCCGCCGATGACCAGACGATGGGCGGCTCGCGGATCGATCGCGGCCCGGACGGTCAGGCCGTCGATCACCTTCTGGTAGTCCGGAGGAGGTTCGCGCTCGACGATGAGAGCCGACTCGTAGCGCGAGCCGGTGACGTAGAGGGTGTCGTCGAGCCGGTTCGTGACCCTGAGATAGAGCACGCTGTTGTCGAGGTCTCCTTCGCCGAGAGACGAGGGGAGGAGGGGGCGACTCTCGAGCACCTGGGTAAGGCCTCGGGTGAGGGCGTCGTCGGCAATCCGGAATCCGATCAGCTGGCGGGAACCGGCTTCGACCGGGCTGACGACGTAGGCTGCCGGCTGGCCACCCGCGACGATCGTGCGCGCGTGAAAGACGAGCTCGTTCGGGTCGATGTCACCCAGCGCAAGCTGCAGCTCGGCCAGCCACGGCTCGAGCGGCTGCTCAGCCTGGCGCCCCTCGAAGTCGACGACAAAAGGCTCGGCTACGAGGCCCAGGGCCCGCCGCTGCTCGGCGTTGGTGGCTGACGGCAGCTCGAGCTCGACGAGCCAGTCGGAGCTGTCGCCATCCACTTGACTGCGCAGAAGATCGAGTGTCGGCACGTAGCCGTAGAAGCCGACCTCGATGGCGATCCTGCGAAGCGCCTCGTCGGCCGCCAGCGCCGCGTAGTCGCGCAGGACGTCTTCGGTGACTTCACGATGTGAGCGTTGGGTGGACCACACCTGAACCGCAAGGGTCGCGACGAGCAGCGTTCCCATCAGCAGAATCGCCAGCAAAGGCGGCGGTTTCAGGCGAGAGCTCTCTTTCATCGTGGACCGAGCTTGACCGAGACGGGGTGATGCTGGCTACGGATCGGGCGGTTCTGACAGTTCTCTGACATTTCCCGGACCACTTGCGGTCACTACCCCGGCTCGCCCTGCAAGACAATGGCGAGAGACGGCCCGCAACGTCCATCAGCACCAACCCTTCACCATCTTGGAAGGAGAACCCGATGATCTCGACTGCGACCCGCGCCTTCGCTCTTTTGTTGCTGTTTCCCTTGTTGTCGCCGGAGACGTCGGCGCAGAGCTGGCCACCCGAGATCAAGAATCTCCAGGTCCTTCCGAGCGAGTCGCCGGCGGGCGAGGTCATCGGACAGATGCGCTCGTTCACCATGGCATTGGGCGTGCGGTGTCAGCACTGTCACGTCGGCGAGGAGGGCCAGCCGATCCAGGCCTTCGACTTCGCCTCCGACGAGAAGCCGGCCAAGACCACCGCGCGCGCGATGCTGCGGATGACCAACGCGATCAATCAGGACCACGTGGGCCAGCTCGGTATCGACGGCGCCCTCGAGGTCAGCTGCGTGACCTGCCATCGCGGCACGACGCGCCCCGAGCAGCTGAGCGCCCTCCTCGTTCGCACCACCACCAGCGACGGCATCGACGCCGCCCTGGCCAAGTACGCAGAACTCCGCGAGCAGTACCACGGCTCGGCAACCTACGACTTCAGCGAGGTCTCCCTCATCGCCGCTGGCGAGGCCCTCATCGCCCAGGACCAGGCCGAAGACGCCGCGAAACTACTCGAGCTCAACCTCGAGCACCATCCCAAGTCACAGTGGACCGCCGGAACCCTGGCCGGCACCTACGAACAGCTAGGCCGCAAGGCCGACGCGATCACCCTCTTGAAACGAATGCTCGAGCACGACCCCGGCAACCAGCGAATCCAACAGCAGATCAAGCGCCTGGAAGGCTGAGAGTAGACACGGCAGCTGTCAGCAAGCCGAAAGGGGATCTTGGGATCGCCGCGCGCCGGTTCGGGCACCTCAACTCCCGTCATCCTGTCGAAGCGGGTCGGTGACGTTGTATCGCAGCGCGGTGGTGGGCCACCACCTCTACTCCTGTCATCCTGACGGAGTGCCGGCGGTGTTGTTGGATCGCAGCGCGGTGGTGGTCGGCACGAAGGAAGGACCCCGACCCGGTCGTCACCCGCGGATACCGCCTCCCCGTCGCAGGCACCCTCGTCACCGTCATCCTCCGGTGGCAGAAGCCAAAGCCCGCCTCGAGCAGATAACACGAACTCCTCCCCGCCCCTATCCCCCCTCACAAACCGGAAACTCGACCCGCGTCAACAACTCCTCGGGCGCCACGGTCTGCGGATCATTCAGATAAACCTCCCGCGGCGGACCCGCGATCTCGTAGCCGTTGCCCGGAATCCACCCCGTCAGCGTGTGGTACGCCAGAGTGATCTCTTCGTACGGGCCGCGGTGGACCGTCGTCGCCATCGACCCGCCCTCGAGCTCGCGCACCGCCACCGAGGAGTTCTCTCCGTTGAGAACGTGGCATCCACCGGGATGCAGATCTCGACGTCTCCCTCCGTCTCGCTGTCGATGAGGTCGTGGTACACCAGCATCGGGGCGCCGCTCGGGGCGACCTGTTGCTCCTGCAAGGCGCCGATGATGGTCTGGAAACTCGTGCCGATGTCGTTGGCGATGCGGTCGAGACGCGTGGTCACCTTGACGGACGCGATGAGCTGCGGGCCGGACTCCTGGACGCTGACTTCGTAGGGCATGACTCCCTCCTCTCGGTTGATGAGTGTTTCGAGGTAGGCGAGCATGCGTTCCTGGGTCGCCAGCCGTTCCGCGAGTCGCTCACGATGAGCGACCAGCAGACGGTGAACCGCGTCCGGGTTGTTGCCGTCGTGGGTGACCAGGATCTCGCGGATCTGGTCGAGCGACATGTCCACCGAGCGCAACGTTCTGATGGCTTCCGCTCGATTGGCCTGCGCCGGATCGTAGTAGCGGTAGCCTGACGACGGGTCGACCGAAGCTGGCTTGAGCAGGCCGCTCTCGTCGTAGAGGCGCAGCGCCTTGATCGACAACCGCGTCATCTTCGAGAACCGACCAATGGGAACCAGCTTCTTCATCTCGCCTCCTGTCTTCTGAACCCATCGTCGGCCCTCCCCTGAGGGTAGAGTCAAGCGGTGATTCTGACCTTTTTCGATTGAGTGACTTTCGAGAGCGCGCTCTTCGACGGAGCGCACCTTCGACTAGGCGCCATCGACGGTACCGTTTCGATCTCCCCGAGGCCTGGACCTGTGAAGCAACTCCACGACGACCTGTGGACCGCCGACTCGCCACTTCGTTTCATGAGGCTCGAGTTGGGCGCCCGCATGACGGTCGTGCGCCTGCCGGAATCCGAGCTGCTGCTGATCTCGCCGATCAAGGCCGAGCTGAGCCTGGTAGGCGAGACCCAGTCGCACGGCGAGGTGGCCCATCTCGTCGCGCCCAATCGCATGCATCACCTGTTCATCGGCGAGTGGAAAGAGGCATTCCCCGACGCAACCCTCTACGTCGCGCCCAGTCTCGAGAAGAAGCGCGCCGACCTCGAGATCGACGTCGTCATGACGAACTCACCTGAGGCAGCTTGGGCAGACGTCGTGGACCAGCAGCTGATGGAGGGGTTTCCGTTCATCAACGAGGTGGCGTTTTTCCATCGGCCCAGTGCGACGCTGATCATTCACGACCTCGCCTTCAACATCGGCGAGCACAGCCCGCTGCTCACGCGCACCAGCTTTCGCATGATGGGCGCCTACGGTCGTTTGGCGGTGACGCCGCTGGAGCGCGTGCTGATTCGCGACAAGGCAGCGTTCAGGCGCTCGCTGGAAGCGGTCCTGGAGTGGCCGTTCGAGCGCATCGTCTTGGCTCACGGCACGGTGGTCGAGCAGGACGCGCGCGCCGCTTTCGAGCGCGCGTACGCCTGGCTCCTCGGCTGAGCTAGCGCTCCGGTCAGACGGAGGCCGCGGTTCTCAGATGCCGACCGGCTCGGGACCGGCCAGGATTTCGTGTCGACTGGCCTTGGCGATGCCGCGCAGCATGCCGGTGAAGACAAACTGGTGGAGAGGCCAGACGCTCCACCAGTAGCAGCGGCCCAGTAGCCCGCGCGGCTCGAAGCTCGCGGTCTGGGTGAGCACGGTGCGCTCGCCGTCGCTCTCCAGGGTGAAGTCCAGATG
>JANQPS010000852.1 GCA_028285365.1 Thermoanaerobaculia bacterium
TATCCGGCAACGCCACAGTTTCCGCGCCGACGGGCGCCGCTCGGACCAGCGCAAGGGCGTCCTCACCCGCCCAGAAGGCCTGGGTACTGGTGCGAACGACAGGGACGGCCCTTTCAGCGTTCCCGCGCAGCTCGTCTACCAAGCGCGCGCGCACCGCGAGGTCGGGTTGACCCATGGACGGCTTCACACATGCGGAGCCCGCCACCAATAGGAGAAGAGCGGCAAGGGACCGATCGGGCAGCACAACGTGTCGCATAATCCAATTAGGGCGAACCAACCGCTATCAAGCAACCACCTGCTGCAAGGGGCATGGCCGAGTCACCTGGCTCGAAATAGTCGCTCATTCCGACGGCCCTTGCCTGATCTTCGCTCCTCGGCGCGCCCAGCACGGACCAGATAGCTCAGCGCCCGCTCCGCCGTCCGCCACTGTGTCCCAGTTCGATGAGCTATCTGTCGAATGGACAGCTCACCATCGACGGCGAGCTGATTCTCTATGCGAAGGACGATTTCCAGAATATCTCTGCGGGCCACAACCAATAGTTAGACCCGAGGACTTATAAAGAACCTCTGCATACCGAGACATAACAGCATGGAGGTAATCAAGTGAAAAGACACGAATTCGTCTCGCGACTCTCAGACGGAGTCGCCACAGACCTCCTCACCGACAATTGTCTGGAGGAGATCGCGTGGCAGCTTAACCGCATCGCGGACGCTCTCGAACGTTGCGATCGCGGCAAGGTCTAGCGCCTTCCGCGTTCGCTCCGCTTTCGGAGTAGAGCCTCGCAACGGTCGATCATTTCAATCAGCGCATCGAGGTCTCGTTCCACGAAGGCTGGCGACGTGCGCTTGTTCCGTCCGGTTACGGGAGTTTGCGCGTTAGCCGCATCGAGCCGTTGAAATGTCGGTGTACACACTCCTCACTACAGAAGAGTGACTTCTCTTCGAGAGGGATGAACCTCTCGTTACCCATGACGCCCTGGCGAGTGGCCCAACAATTGACTCCTACGTCGAGTCGCGCTCGGCAAAGCGTGCAGATTCGTTTCGTTTTCATCCTACCTCTCGATCCGGACCCATTCTTAAAGCTTCACCCCATTTCGTGGGTTATCCGGGACCAGCCGTCATCTACTTAAGGCTGGTTGCCCAGGGATGCCCTAGCAGCGTGTGGTCCCCGAGCAAAACAGTTCAACCCATATAAGCGAGTGTGGCCACCCCACTGCTAGACCAATTGGTTTGTCCGGAGCGCACCACGCCTAGATGGTGTACTCGGAGGCAGACAAAGCCGGCTTCGAGACATCGAATGCGACCCAAGACTGGGTGCAAACGACTCTCGCCAGACGTTGGGCGCGAGGACCTTCTTCGTGAACTCACTCAACCCCTCACAACTGCACAGCTAGCGAAGAGACTCAGTATCGACCGAGAGCGATGCAGCCACCTCATCAGAACGCTAGCCGAGCAGGGACACATCTCGTGCCTCAACGCTCTGGCCGCACGGAGCCGCCTGTATTGGCATGAAGGCTCGGCGATGAGTCACCCACCCGTGAAGAATCAAGAATCACCGACATCGGCAGCGGCCCTCCCCCACGACCTGATCGAGCATGTCGATTGGGAGTTGTATGGCTGGCTCTGCTTCAGCCACCGCAGCGCGGTGCTGAGGGCCCTCGACGAACCCCGAAACGCCGCGTCTCTGAGACGCGCGGCTCGATTCGCCGACCCATCCCTTCGGATGAGTTCGAACAACGCACGTGACGTTCTCACCGCCATGAGCGAACGAGGCGTCGTAGCGCGAGAGCCTCAACCCAATAGGCGCACCGTCTACCACCTGTCCGACAGCGGACGACTCTTCAGGCGCCTTCTCCTAGGTGCAGAGAGTTCCTATCACAATGACACCTCAAGACAATCAACCAAGCCCGAACCGGGGCACCGCAACGAAGAGTAGACAACCGCTTCGAACTCGCCTTCGACGCAAAGCCGAGACCATCGTAGAACGACATAGAGCCCAGATATGGGACTCATCACCGCGAACGCTCGTCGCGCGCCAGATCGCCCTGACCCTAGAGGAGCTCGACGGCCTGCGAGAGGCACGGCAATCCGTTCACGATACCCTCCTGCAGGCCGAGGCCGAGTTCGGCACGGCCATGCTCCAGGCTGCGCCGGCAGCCGACAGGCTACGGATGCAGGCTCAGGTCCTACGACTCACCGAGCGACGCCAAGACTTCGCAGCCAGCTCGTCCCGAGGCGAGGCGGAGCTAGCACAGAGGCTTCTCGAGCTGGTGAACCGATGGATTCACATCACGCCCGAAGATGCAAGCAGTTGAGCGGGCCCTGCGCGCGCTCGAGCCGATCATGGCTTCCCGTGTGCGCGCCTGGCGCCAGACGTTGGATGCGTGTGACCGTGAGCTCCGCCGACTCCTTGAGCAGGAGATCCTCAACACCGCTCAGACCCAGTTCGGGGACTTTCGCTCGAAGGTCCTGCTTTCGCTCCCACCGCAGCGTACGGCCTTCGGGGAAATCAAGCTCGGCAAGATTCTGTACGACGCGGAAAAGTGGACTTTCGGCCTCTCGAGGACCGAGATCACCCAGAACCTCGCGATATTCGGTCGGTCCGGGGCCGGCAAGACGAACGTAGCCTTTCTCCTTCTTTCTCAGCTCAGCCGGAAGGGTATCCCCTGGATCTTCCTGGATTGGAAGCGGACTGCTCGACACCTCGTGCCGCAGCTCTCTGGCCGAGTGAACCTGTACACGCCAGGACGAAGTCTAAGCCCGTTCCCGTTCAATCCCTTTCAGCCGCCGCCAGGCCTCGAGACGTCGACCTACTCCAACCATGTGGTCGATGCCCTAGGGGACGCCTACGGGCTGGGTGACGCGGCGCGCAGTGTCTTGCACAAGGTGCTCACAACGCTCTACGCGAGTGGGGACTCTGCGCCGGCCTTATCAGACGTCCGACGCGAGCTAGACGCACTGCCCGACAAGGAGCGGATGCGCGGCTGGAAGGCAACCGCACACAGGGCGTTGGATGCTCTCGGTGCGTTCGATCTTGGCACCTCTACTTCTACGCAGACTCGTCAGGTCACGGCACTGCTCGGTGGCCAGACCATCTTGGAGCTCGATGGCCTGTCACCATCCAACAAGAAGTTCTTCGTTCCGATCCTCTCACTGTGGCTCTTCCATGCGAAGCTTCCGGAGCCAGCACGAGAACAGCTGGGGCTCACTGTCTTTGTCGAAGAGGCGCACCACGTGTTCTTCCAAGGTTCGGGGTACCGTGAGTCCCTGATGAACCAGCTACTTCGGCAATGCAGGGAGGTTGGCATCGGGATCGTCGTCATCGATCAGCACCCCTCGCAGGTGTCCGCTGCCGTGCTTGGCAACACCTACACGAGCATTTGCCTGAACCTCAAGGACCCGAAGGACATCTCCAAAGCGGCGGGGATCTCGGGACTCTCTTCGTCGGAGAGACATCACTTCGCGTTCCTGCCGACAGGGCGAGCCATCGTGAAGCTGCAGGACCGCTGGCGCCGGCCGTTTCTAGTCCAGTTCCCTCTCGTGACGGTGCCGAAGGGCTCGATCTCGGACGCCGACCTCCGCAGGGCGTTGAGTCACGGATCGGGAGTCTCGGCACTCTCTAAGTCAAATCAGTCCCCGTTTCACGATCGGGGCCACTATCCGCGCGCGCTACGGCACGACGGTGTCCTGGGACCCAATGAGAGGTCTATTCTCGACGACATACTTCTCTACCCAGACGACGGCGTGGATGCGAGGTACAAGCGATTGGGTCTAAGCACCTACCGTGGGCACCGCTCCGTACAGCAGCTCCTGAAAGCAGGGATTCTCGAAGAAAGCCGGGTCCAGATCGGGTCCACCCGGCGACGGGTCCTTCGGCACAACCAGTCGCTGACTCGGGGCCTCCGCGACCGGACCGGCGGCCCCGGCGAATCGATAGCGCACGAATTCTGGAAGAGGCAGGCGGCGCGCGAGCTCCTGGCGGCTGGCTACCGGGTCCGACTGGAGGCGCCGCGAGCTATCGGGCGAACCGATGTCGCGGGGACGTCAACCACGTGGCGCATCGCGATCGAGGTGGAAACCGGAAGGTCGGATGTCTTGCACAACGTTCGGCAGAACCTCCTATCTGGATTCGACCGAATCATCGTCCTCGCGACAACTCGTGTAGCAAGGCGTGTGAGCGAAAGGCGGCTAGCCGAGGCTGGCCTTCTGAGCGCTCGAGTGAAGGTGCTTACGGCAGGCATCGATTCGCTCACCGTCACAATCCCTCCAGGCCGAGGCCCGGATATTAACCACGGTCCAAAGAGGTAAGCAGGCCGAGGCAGCACCGGGCCGACTTGCGGGACGCAGGTCGTAGCATCAGCGTCTGACATCATGGACGATGACCTGCGACACGAGACCGACGAAGAGATACGTCTGTGGCTGAGAGGTGTCTTGGAACGGGTGGACCCTGATGACGTTGAGACGTCACTGGGTGAACTCGACGCCCTCCTTGGCGACCGCAACCGTCTTTGGCGAGCGGTCATCGCGCACAAGTCCGAAACGGCAATACTACTCCTCCAGGCGAGAGATCCGCTTAGGGTGCTTAGGCGGGAGGTAGTGGATCAGGTGCTACTCCGACAGTCCGCTCTGGTCGACCTGGTCGCTTCGCTCGCGGCGAGCTTCGAAGCCGCGCTCTCGGCGAAGGCGGCTGCGTCCCTAGGTCCCCGCGTGCTAAGAGAGATTGGGCACTTTCAAGAGCGTGGCATCATTGGTCCCGCCAGTAGGGCCGTTCACAAAGATGAACACCTGCGAATGGTCGTGGCGGTGGCCGGGGAGGACGAGTGCTTCATCACATCGCGCACTGGCATCAGGCACGAACTTGTAAGCTTAGACTGGTTCGATGACACGATGCGCTCGTGGGCAGTTCAGGAGTTTACGGACCTGATCGGTCCGATCGGTCCAGGGTCCGTAGTCGGCTTCGTGTCCAAGCCTCATGGTCCTGATGGGCCGAAGCGCGTTGCCAACGACATTCTCTCTGGGTTCCCAAGGACCCCGGCCTACTACATCGACGTGCAGCATGCGCTCGCTGACCCTCGGATTACGGACTGGAGCTTGCGGGGCTCGACAACGAGGCCGACAGAGGGGGTTTGGCTCTCTGATACGTATACCCGCGACATCATGGGCGAGGTGGTCGAGCTCGGAGTTCAACACGACATCACTGAATGGCGCGGGGTGGCCCTCTATGGCGCGGAACCTCCGACGGAGACGCACGACGTCCGGGAGATCTTCTCACGCGACCAAGTCACGAACTTCGCCGAGGGAGTTAGGCGCAAGCAGGGGCGAAAGACATTTAAGTCAGGGCGGGTTACTGACCCTGATATGGATTCTGACACTGGTGACTCAGCATCGAACGCGGGCGACCAGCTCGAGGAGCGACTGCAAGCCGATGATGGTACGGGACTACCATTGCCGAGTGGGGCCGACCCCGAGGAGTGGAACCAGCTTCTCCGAGAGCAGGCTCGTTTTGTTGAGATGTTCGATGACCTGATGGCTGGCGAATACCGGGGACAATGGGTGGCCATCCGTCACGGTGAAGTAGTCGACGCTGACCCACACATCCAAGACCTAGCCGGTCGGATGTACGACACCTACCAAGGTCGCGGAGTCTACTTCGACTTTGTGGGCTATTTGGGCGGCCCCGGACGGCGGCGATGATTGAGTTGGGATTCCCCGATCAACCGTACTACGGCAGGCCCTACTCGGTCGTCCATGCTCAGTTCGCCGATCCAGCCGATCCAGTGCGCTCCATAGTTTGGCCGACGCTGCTCGACTCGGGGAGCCCGCTCAGCTGGATTCCGGTTGAGCTTATGCATAGCCTGAAGCTGCGCCCGCTCCTCGGCCCATCGGGACTAGACACGCCGTTCGGTGCGACGACGGCATTTTGCTTCGTCGAGGTCACTGTGGGATCGTTCTCTCGGCCGATGTTGTTCTCGGTACTTCCGAAGAACGCACTCGACACGTTTAGAGAAAAGCCGGAGTTCAAGCACGACCGGCTCCAAGTCTACGCCGGTCTGGGGACCGACGCGTTCAGGGACCTCCTAGTGCTCTTCGACGAGCGACTCCGACGCGCATTCTTAGCGCCACGTGATTCGCACTCAGCGCGACAGGCTCTCTTGGACCTGGACTAGTCAGACGATCACTTGACACTGCGCTTGATGGACTCCATGAGGTAGCGCCAGTCGCCAACCGTCCGCGGGGTGCGGCCGCGGTAAGAGATTCCGGCCAGCATCCTTATCTCAGCTCCGGAAAGGCGCCGTCCCTCGCTCTCACACTGAGCGGCATATTCCTCGAGGCCCTCTGGCAGCGGCACCGCCTCGGCCCCTCGCCCCGCTCCTGTCGCGTTGTGCGCCACTGGCATCACGTCCTCGGCTAGGAGGCTTCCCACACCGACCTCCAGCGCCCCAGCCACCTTCGCTAGAATCTCTCCCGAGGGGTGCGAGCCAATCCCGCTCTCACCACTCCGCTCAATCCGGGCGAGATACGCCTTGGACACGTCTGCGCGCCGTGCTAGCTCCGCGATGCTGATTCCTCGCATCGTCCGAAGGCGCCGAATCCGCTCTCCCACACTCACCATCCGAGGGCCGTTTCCTCCTGCTTTTGCGGGTCGTAGATGTAGCCGATCGGCGCCATTGACATATTGTCGCCGATCAGCAACCTTGAGTGCCGACCAGCGACGGACAGGACCCCGTCGCCGATCAGTACTCACGTTAAGAGGAGAGCTACATGCGGACAACCCTTTCGATGGCTCTGGTCCTTGCTGCCAGCACCAACTGCGGCGATCCGGTCAGGGATGCCTGCGAACGGATCGCCGCCTGCGACGCACGTGGCCTTCCGATCCACACCGCCGTCTTGTGCGATCACAGCCGCGCCTCCGGTTGCACTCGTGAGACGCTCGGCGCCACGATCGCTTCCGTCGCCCACCGCAGCGCTGGCCACCCCGGCTCTAGGATCGACGTGTGGTTCCTTGGTCGAGACGCGGGCGCCACACGACTCCACAGCTCCTATTCCGTCCGTATCCCTGACCGTCAAGGGCCCCGTGCACTTCGTGAGCATGAGGCGGCCGAGATGACCGCCGCACTGGCCGTGTTGGTCGATAGCGTTGAGTTCGGTCCTCCGCCCGACCGCTCCCCAATCATCGACGCGATCGGGAAGCTCAGTCTCGCTGGATTCGATGAGGTGGCCGAGGCGCATCTCGTGGTGGTGGGGGACGCACTGGCTTACTCGCCCGGCCATGACTTCGAATGTGGTCGGCTACCGGACGAGCAGACGCTGATCCAGTCCGTGTTCGAAGGAGGAGCACTCGCTCCAGAGTCACTCAGCGGTGTCGCGGTCCAGTTCGTCTACGTGGATCTAGGAGCCATCGATAGGGACAGATGTCTCGTCGACCTCGGCCGGACACGCATAGTTCGAAAGCTATGGACGACGCTCCTGAGTGGCGCCGGCGCCAGCAGTGTTTCGTACTCAGCCGGCCCTCCAGTATTCACAGCTTCGCGGCACAAAGGCATGGAGGACCGGCGATGATCTTGGACAGCACAAGAGTCGGTTGGGCCGGAAGATCCGACGCGAGGGTCGGTATGAACCTCTGCGAGCAGAGGATTGAGTCGGTCATCGGTCCGCGACCGACCATGGATCCCGTCGGGTACGGGGATCAGGGACTCGTCGCCGAGGACTTGGATCGACGGGGGCGGATCGAAGAGCTGGCCGGCCAGATCGAATCCGAACAATCCCACGCGCAGCCGGTTCCATCACCGGTTCTTCTTCTCGGAGCCACTCTCTTCTCGCTGCTTGGCGTCATCGGCGGGGTGCAGGTGGGGCTTGAACTAGACCTCCCTCCAGCCGAGCGCTTTGCGATGGGCGTGGCCTTGGAGTCCGTGCTCTTGGCGCTGACTGCCGGCGTCCACTCGGCCGTTGACGGCGATTGGGGATGGCCGAAGCGAGCCGCCACGGTCGCGCTGTACGTCCTCATCCTGGTAGCGATCGCCGCCGTCCGGCTGGACGCCACCGCGTACGGAGGTGGAAGTCTGTCCACGGCCGACTTCGCTGCCGCGATCCTATTCGTGTTCGCGGCCGCCGGCCCGA
>JANQPS010000870.1 GCA_028285365.1 Thermoanaerobaculia bacterium
AGACCCTGAGGGTGCCGATCCCCCGGTCGGTGGGGGTGACGAGGTGCGCGGCGGAGTGCCTCCGGCGAGTAGCGACTCGACCGCGATGAGCTTTGGCAGCTCGGCGGCGCGCAGCCAGGAGATCTCGAGTGCCAGGGCCGCAGCCTCGCTTCGGCGGACGAGGTTCTCCGACTCGAGCAGGTGGTTGAGGAGCCGCAACAGGTTCTCGTAGCCGGCAGCACGAGCGGTATCGGCGAGCTTCGTGGCGGTTTCCTGTGGCAGGTCGAGTTGTGAAGACTCGGCGCCTGATGCGAGGTGAAGAGCGTCTCGCACGAACGACAGGAACTGTGAGAAGGCAGTCCGCGGGTCCCACCCAAACTCTTCGATCTCGTGGACGACGGCCGAGATCGTAGTGGCGTCGCCAGCGAGAACGGCGTCCAACACGCGCTCGAACAAGGACGTATCGAGGCCGCCGAGCAGCGAAACAGCGTCATCGTCCGAGATGCTGCCGCTGCCAAACGTGGCCAACTGGTCGAGCAAGGACACCGAGTCGCGAACGCTGCCCTCGCCGGCCCGGGCGATCAGTCGTAGTGCCGTGTCACTCGCCTCGATGGTCTCTGCTTCGCACATCTTGCGAAGGTGTCGCGCGAGCTCGCTCGTGGACACGCGTCTGAAGTGGAACTCCTGACAGCGCGAGAGCACCGTCGCAGGCACCGCGTCGATCTCGGTCGTCGCGAAGACGAAGGTGAGGTGAGGTGGTGGTTCCTCGACGATCTTGAGGAGTGCGTCGAAAGCCTGTCGAGACAATCGGTGGATTTCGTCCAGCACAACGACCTTGTAGCGATTGTTCGCAGGCCCGTAGCGGAGACTTTCGGTGAGCTCGCGAACTTGCTCCACCTTCGAGTAGGTCGCTGCGTCGATCTCGAGAACGTCGAGGTCACCGCCTGAGGTGATTCCCAGACACGTGTCGCACTCGTTGCAGGGATCCTCGGCAGGACCTCGTTCGCAGTTGAGCGCCTTGGCCAACACCCGGGCAGCAGTGGTCTTGCCGACGCCTCTGATTCCCGAGAACAGGTAGGCCTGAGCTATACGACCTTCCCTCAGGGCGTTACGCAGGGCCGTGACGACGTGATCCTGGCCAACGAGCTCCGAGAAGCTCTGTGGTCGCCACTTGCGGGCGAGAACCTGGTAGGTCATTCCTTTGGGTTCCTGGGAAGGAGGTTCGAGATCAAGCGACTCGGAGCGCCGCCCGATGGCTCGACGACAGCGAGTGCCGTAGTCCAGCGAGGACTGGGCGATGGTGGAGACGTCGCTCTGCGCCGGTGTGGCGGCAGAGGTGCCGATCGTGGTCGAAGCCCTGTTTCGCTTCGTCGCTCGGGAACCGAGAGCAAGCCGTGGGTGAAGGATTCCGGCTGGTCTGCGGCACTCGGTGCAAACACCTTATCGCTGCTCCCTTCCGGGCCTGACGAGGTTCGATGCCGACCGATGCACAGGGCCCGAACCCTTCACTCACGGCTCCTACGGGACGTCGTGAGCCTTCCATCGTAGTGCTGGTCCTAGCGGTTGTAAAGCTCCAGGTCAGTCCGCTGGCCTCCAGTACGGTAGGCCCCACCCGCTAGCGACTCGACCGGTTAGCGCGTTGGGTCGGTTCGGTGAGATAGCGTCCGCCTGGTGAGTGACGAGCGATTCATGCGTGAGGCTCTCGCTGAGGCGCAGTGGGCCGCGGCGCAGGGAGAGGTACCGGTGGGTGCCGTCGTGGTCGAAGGCGGCAAGGTGATCGCCCGGGCGGGCAATGTGCGTGAGCGCGGCGCTGATCCGACGGGCCATGCGGAAATGCTGGCACTTCGGGAGGCAGCGCGTCGTCGAGGGGGCTGGCGCCTCGACGGATGTGAGCTCTTCGTGACCCTCGAGCCGTGCGCCATGTGTGCCGGGGCACTGGTCAACAGCCGGATCGACCGGCTCGTCTTTGGGGCTTTCGATCCGAAAGCGGGCTATTGCGGCTCACTCGGTGATATTGTTCGCGATTCGCGACTGAATCACCGGGTGGTTGTCTGCTCTGGTGTCTTGGCCGCGGAGTGCTCCCGACTTCTCGTCGCGTTCTTCCAAGAAGTACGCGCGCGGAGGTCGAGTGCGCGTCTTTGACAGAAAGCCAATGGAGAGGTGACCGAGTGGCCGAAGGTGCACGACTGGAAATCGTGTGTAGGGCAAAACTCTACCGTGGGTTCGAATCCCACCCTCTCCGCCAGTGGAGAGGTGCCAGAGTGGTCGAATGGGGCGGTCTCGAAAACCGTTGACCGTTTACGCGGTCCGTGGGTTCGAATCCCACCCTCTCCGCCAGTGAGTTGGCTTTCTCAGTTGATTCCGCGCGAGGCATCGAATGGCACCTCTGCGGTTCATCAGCAGGGGCGCGGGCCGCGACAACGTGCGACATTCAGTCGTGCGGGCCTCGAGAGACGAGAACTTGGTTCAGGCCACGTAAGGACGTAGAACGAAAGCCCGAGAGGTCGGGCTGACCCAATCGAGAAGACAGCAGAAGACTCCGAGAACTTCGAGAGGAGTTCACGCAAGAGCGGAAGCGGCGACGACGTTTGAGTGAGTCGCGCGCTCCTAGGCGCTTGGAGTTCGAGCTCGATGGGACGGATCCGAGGAAGGTGGAATCGTGAAAAGGACGTACCAGCCAAACAACCGCCGCCGCAAGAAGAAGCATGGCTTTCGGGGCCGGATGCGCACCAGGACTGGCCGCGCGCTGATCGCCCGCAGGCGCCGTAAGGGTCGCAAGCGGCTCGCGGCCTGATCCGTCGTGGCTTGGACTCGGACCAGAACGGGTGTCGCTGAACGTTGCCCTCACGGTCTCGAGGCGCTCTGGCTCCGTCATCATGGATTCGCCGAAACAGCGTAGGCCGGAGACACTTCCACCGTCGTGTCGCTTGCGGCGGCCGGCGGAGTTTCGTGCGTGCTATCGCAGGGGCGACAGGCGGCGGGAAGGCGGATTGATGATGATCGTCCGCCGGCGCTCTGGGGCCGATGGCGCAGGCGAGGCGCGTCTTGGGGTCACGATTGGCAAGAAAGTCGGAAACTCCGTCGTCAGGCACCGGCTTCGGCGCTGGATCAAGGAGTGTTTTCGCCGGTCCCCCCAGCGCGCACGCCTAGCCGGTCGGGATGTGGTGGTCCACGTAGAACCAAACGCCCGAGAGCTTGGCTTCCACGATGTGGAACGAAACCTGTCCCGACACTTGTCTTGGGCTGCTGAGGCCGGCGGCGGGGGTCGGTCCAGGCCGCGGCGCCGGCGAAGCGGGTCGGGGTCGGTCGAAGTGTCCGGTGGGTCGAGCAAGTGATGCGATCGTCCTCGGCCGGTCTTTCGTCCGGGACCGCGCCTGTCTGGCGCGTGTCCCATCGGCCTTCCGGAGTCCTCAATGCTCTGGCGGTAGCTCTGCTGCGTGGCTACAAGCGCTTCGTATCGCCGATCTTGCCGCGGGCGTGCCGCTTCTCACCGACTTGCTCCGAGTACGCAACGCTGTGTTTTGTCCATCAGCCGTTCTGGAAGGCTCTAGCGAAGACGGTTTGGCGCCTCCTGCGTTGCCAGCCATTCGCTCGGGGTGGAATCGATCTCCCCTGAGCCAAGTACTTTGACGAATGGATGCTACGTCGTGCGAATGGGGGCCTGGAGGCGAGTCGATGCCGGCACCGCCAGGTCCGGGGCGCGGAGTGGCGGGGGCGCTGATCCCAACGATTCAAGATCTATGAGGAAATCCCGTGGAATCTAGACGCTTCTTGCTCGCGGCGATGCTGTCGCTCGCGGTTCTCGTGTTGTGGCAGTGGCTGTTTCCTCCGCCGCCACCTGCGCGGGTTGCTCCCGAGGAGCCGGCTCCGGCGCTTGCGTCGGAAGGCCCGTCGGCGGCAAATCCCCTGGCTGCCGAGCGACAGGATTCGGCGACGTCGGCAGACTCTGCAGGAGTCGAGGAGCCCGCCAGCGCGGCCGAGGCGCTCCCGACCGAGCCGCTGGTGTTCGGCGAGATCGAGCGGTCGTACGAGTTGAGCTCCGACGATTGGGTCGCCAGGTTCTCCAACCGAGGGGCCGTGCTCGAGTCTTTTGTCCTCAGGAACGTGGCGTCCGCGGGGGGAGAGGCGGTCGATCTGGTTCGCGAACGCAGCGGCGCGGTCGGTGTTTTTGGCTTCGTCGACTCGAGAGGAGACGGGCTGGCCGTCAACGAGGTGCTCTTTGCTGCAGAGTCGATGTCGACTGGTGGGCTACGGTTTCGGTACGAGGGCCCCGAGGGCAAAGCGGAGAAGGTCTTCGAGCTCGGCCAGGGCGGGCGCTTTTCGTTCGACGCCAGCCTCGAGGGCCCGGACTGGTCCCTTCTCATCGGTCCTGGTGTCGGCAATCCCAGTTGGTCCGCACTCGACGACCGCTTCCAGAAGGCAGACCGCAGAGCGACCTACTCCCTCGGAGGGGTGCTCGATGAGGTCGGCTCCGAGAAGTCGGAGGCCCCAGCGCTGATTCCAGCGACGGGCCTCGACTGGATAGCGCTAGAGGACAAGTACTTCCTCACTGCGGTGGAGCCTGACGCCACGCTGGCGGCAGTGATCAGCCTTCCAGTGGTGTTGAGCGGGAGCGAAGAGACTGGCGTGGAGGGTTATTCGGTCGTCATCGACGAGATGACGGAAGAGCAGTCCGAGCAGCCAAGGGATCAAGCCCTGTTCTTTCAACCGAGGGAGGGCCAGATCAGCGGCCTCGCGTACTTCGGCAGCAAGGAGTACGTGAAGCTCAAAGAGCTGGGAGTTGGGCTCGAAGAGTCGGTCCGCTGGGGCTGGTTCGGCTTCATCTCAAAACCCCTGCTCTATGGGCTTCGCTGGCTGCACGAGAACGTGGTCCAGAACTGGGGCTGGTGCATCGTGCTGATGACCTTCCTGATTCGACTGGTTCTCTTTCCGCTGACGCACAAGAGCTATGTGTCGATGCAGAAGCTCCAGAAGCTGAATCCGAAGATGGAGGCCATTCGGGCGAAGTATCGCTCGAAAATGAAGGATAAGCAGGGGCGCCCGAACTTCGAGTCGCAGCGCAAGATGAACGAGGAGATGCAGGCGCTCTTTCGGGAGGAGAAGGTGAATCCCGCAGGCGGCTGTCTTCCGATCCTGCTTCAGATGCCGGTGTTCTTTGCCTTCTACGGACTTCTGCTTCATGCCGTCGAGCTGTGGGGTGCGCCGTGGATCGGCTGGATCGGCGACTTGACGGCGCCTGACAGCTATTTTGCGCTTCCGCTCGTCATGGGCGCCACCCAGTTCGTCCAGACGCGTATGATGCCGTCGGTCCCCAATCCGACGCAGCGCATCATCATGAACACGATGCCGATCTGGTTCACGATCTTCGCCTTCGGCTTTCCAAGCGGATTGGTCCTGTACTGGCTCACCAACAACGTTCTCACGATCGCCCAGAATGCTGGGTACAACCGCCTCAAGAAGGCTGGATTCTTCGGCGGGGAAGCAACTGACGAGGCCGCGCCGAGCGGCCGGGCCGCACGAGCTGCGGCGAAAGGAAAATAGTGATGGCTGAACGACGATTCTTCTCCGGACCCACGCTAGAGAGGGCGGTACTCGAAGGTGCCAGCCACTACGACATCGAGCCGAGCGAGCTTGCGTACAAGAGGGTCGAGAAGCGAGGTACGTTGTCGTCGAAGAAGAATCAGGTCGTCATTCGCGTGAATCCTGCGGCACCGCGAATCGAAGTGGTCGCTGAGCCGGAGCCGGTCGAGGTCCCGGTTGAGGTCCGCGAGGAGCCGGCTTCCGAGGTCGAAGCCGAGGTGGCCGCGGCCGAGTTCGAGCCAGCAGATAGTCCTGGCGACGAGGCTGCGGGAGAAACATTCGAGAGCGAGGTGTCCGACTTCTCGGAGACCGCCGAAGCAGGTGGAGATGCCGAAGAGCCACAGGCTGCTGCCGAGGAGGCTGAGGCCACTGACGACGGTGCCGAGCAGCCTCTGTTGAGTGAGGCCTTGGACGCCGAGGCCCGGCCGGAGAGCGAGTTCGGCGAGCCTGCGGTCGCCGAGGAGCAAGCGCCGGAAGAGTCGATGGACGCCGAAGAGGCTCAGGATGAGGAAGCGGCTCAGGAACAGATCGTGGTGCGGCAGCTGATCG
>JANQPS010000873.1 GCA_028285365.1 Thermoanaerobaculia bacterium
TGCGCTGACACGTGCGACCCTGCAGGACGAGATCGAGGAGATCTGGCGGCGCGATCAGAAGACGGTCGTTCTGATCACCAACGACGTCGACGAGGCCATCCTGCTGGCCGATCGAATCGTTCCCCTCAAGCCGGGCCCCGGAGCGACCCTGGGTCCGTCCTTTCCGGTTTCGTTGCCGAGGCCGCGTGATCGCACCGCGGTCAACCACGATCCGGAGTTCAAGAAGATCCGCAACGAGGTGACCAAGTACCTGATGCAGGTCGGCGGTGTGCAGCAAGGTGTGCGCGAAGCGACGGTGGCGCTTCCGAATCTGGAGCCGCTCGATCTCTCCGCGCCGAGAAAGAGGAGTCTGTGATGGCGGGCTACCTGGAGATGGTCAAGCTGGGCAAGACCTATGAGACGCCGAACGGGCCCGCTGTCATCGTCGAAGAATTTGACTTGGAGCTATCCCAGGGAGAATTCGTGACGCTCATCGGCCACTCGGGTTGTGGCAAGTCGACCGTTCTATCGATGGTGGCCGGCCTCAACCCGATCAGTGACGGGGCCGTGCTGGTGGGTAATCGGGAGATCGAAGGTCCGGGTCCGGACCGGGGTGTCGTCTTCCAGGCACCGTGTCTGCTGCCGTGGATGACCGCCTTCGAGAACGTGATGCTCGGCGTTGCCAAGGTCTATGCCCACGGCACGGATCGTCAGAGGCGAGAGATCGTCGAGCACTATCTCTCTCTGGTCGGCCTAGCCGACGCGATGCACAAGCGCCCGGCCGAGCTGTCGGGCGGCATGAAGCAGCGTGTCGGCATTGCCCGGGCCTTCGCGCTGGCCCCGAAGGTCCTGCTCCTCGATGAACCCTTCGGCATGCTCGATTCACTGACACGCATAGAGCTGCAGGAGCTGCTGCTCAGGATCTGGGACAGCCTGAAGATCACCACGCTCATGGTTACCCACGACGTCGACGAAGCCCTCTACCTCTCCGACCGGATCACCATGATGACCAACGGTCCCGCGGCGCGCGTGGGCGAGATCCTGGAAGTCCCCTTTCCGCGGCCGAGAGACCGGGCCGCGCTCCTCGAGACCGACGAGTACTACGAGCTCCGAGAGAGGCTGATCGGCTTTCTCGAGGGTCAAGAGCTCGAACGGGGGCCGCTCGTGGACGCCGCCTGACGCGACCTCCACAGAGCGATGACGGGCAGTGTTGGGCTTTATGGGAGAGGTGCGTCCGCAGACCGGCGGCCAGAGCGCCGCAGAAAGGAACGATACACCGATGGGGATTCGAACGAACGCATGGCGAGTCGCGACAGGGCGGACAGCCGGCAAACGAACGTGGCGCATCGTCGTCGTCCTGTGTCTGGCGTGGGCCGTTGGGCCTTCCGTGTCCAGTGCGGAAGGCGAGGGAGCGAAGGACATTTGGGAGGCCCTGACGAAGGGCAAGCCCACACTCAACGTGCGCGGTCGCATCGAAGTCGCCAAAGCGCAGAACCTGAACCAGTCCGAAGCCTATACGGTGAGAACCCGGATCGGATACGGGACCAAGCCATACCATGGCGTTCGCATCTACATGAACTTCGAGAACATCGCCGCCGCGACCGAGACCACTTACTTCAACCCGAACTTCCCGCCCAACTCGAACCGGCTGACTCCCATTGCCGATCCACCGGGCACCGAAGTCAACGTGGGCTTTCTCGAGTTCGATCGCCCCGACTGGCTCGGAACGAAATTCCTCGGCGGACGCCAGGCCATCGTGCTCGACGACTCCCGCTTCATCGGAGACGTCGCCTGGCGTCAGAACCAGCAGACGATGGATGCCGCCTACCTCACCTCGAGCGTCGGTGTTGAGTATCTCAAAGCCCGCTATGGATTCATCGGGCACGTCAACCGAATCTTCGGCGGTGGAGGCAACAACCCGGCGCTCTCCGACTTCGATTCCGAGTCGCACATCGTGAACGTCAGCTACGACCGCTTCGAAGCGGCCAAGCTCGTGGGCTTCGCATACTGGCTCGACCTCAGACTCCCGGGCCTCGCCAACCCGAGCGCGAACTCGAGCCAGACGTACGGCGTACGCGCCACCGGCAAGATCGGACTATCCGACCAGTTCAGCCTGCCCTACCAGGGCAGCTATGCCTACCAGCAGCAGTACGCGGGCAAGACGCCCAACTACCGGGCCCACTACGGTCTCGCAGACCTCGGCCTTCAGTACGACCCCCTCGGCAAAGTTGGAGCCGGCTTCGGGCTGTTGGGGAGCGACAACGGTACTCAGCAGTTCCTCACGCCCCTCTCCACCGCACACAAATTCAACGGCTGGGCCCACGTCTTCCTCGACAACGGCGGCGGCAACGGACTCCGGGATCTCTACGTCTACGCCGCGCCCAAGCTGCCCTGGAAGCTCCATATGCGACTCGTCTATCACCGCTTCTGGTCGGACTCTGCGGGCACCGTCCTCGGAAACGAGTTCGACGGACAGATCGGCCGCCCGATCGGCAAGTTCGTCTCCGTGCTCTTCAAATCCGGCTACTTCGTCGCCGCCAACGGATCGCCGCGTCCCACCACCTACCGCGTCTGGCTGGATCTCAACATCAAGTTCTAGTCGTCGGCTGAGGCCGGTTCTGGACCCCACAGATGCTGATCAGGGGGAGGGCCCAGGGCATCGCGCAGCTTCTCGATCTCTTGCACCCATGCCAGGGCGCGCTTCCTGTTCAGATCGGTTGGGGATGCCATCCCCCCTCCGGCTCGCGTGCGTCGTCGAGTCGCTCCGTACCCGATGCCCAAGAGGGCCACGCTCAGTCCAGCCAGAGCGAGTCCAGTGAGGCCCGGCACGGCGGTAGGGGCCGGACCGAACAGCTGGATCTCGATCACGCGAAGGTCCAGGGCGTCATCGCCACCGCCACCGTTGGCCAACGCCGTCCCGAACGAGAACTCCGTGAGATCCTCGTTCGGCGCAATCAGCTCCATCGCGAGGTCTGGGGTCGTGACGGTCTGCCCGTCGGCGGTCACTGAGGCGCGGGTGATGCCGGCGGGCGTATCGACCTCGAGGTCGATACGGAATGCTCCCCCCGACCGGATGTGGCTCTCGATGCCCGAAGGCCCGAGGTCCATCTCGATCACGTTGGTGCTGGTGGGTGAAGTTCCTTCCAGCAGGCGGAGTGCCATGGTGGGAATGCTCGGGAGGAAGCCCGTTCGGTCGTATACGAACGTGGTCGCG
>JANQPS010000882.1 GCA_028285365.1 Thermoanaerobaculia bacterium
CCTTCGCCGATGACCACACGAGCCGCGATCGGCACCGAATCGAGCTCCTGACGCATGGCCTCGACGGCGACCTGGTCCGAGCGATGACGATCGCCGTAGCCCATGGTGTGAGCGGAGGCGATGGCGGCGCGTTCGGAAACGCGGATGAAGGCTTGCTCGAGGCTTCGGTCGAGTTGCAGACTCATGGGAGACTCCGGCGGCGGATCATGATGGCGAGACGGTGGCGTCGTGGGTGTCGTTTTCGAAAGATGCGAGGAACAAAAAGAGGTCGCGCCCGCTCCTCGCCAATCACTCATCCGTTTTTCACTTGGAGATTCGCGCGTTGGCGACGGGCCGAACGAGTGCATCTGAACCCGAAACGATCGTCCCTCGAGCGTCGCGGATCTGGGCGACGATGGGCTGCGGCCGAAGTCGGATTCGCAGGCTGTTGACCCCCGCGAGTTGCACACTCGACTAATGCCGAGCTTATCAGTCTCCGACGGATCTCTTTCAGCCTGTGACGACCTGGCTCGTGAAGCCGAGGACGAGCTCGCGAGGAGCGAGTTGAGCTGCTGACACCTCAGGGGATGGCCACCGTTTTGCCGTTCGAGAGGACCGTCGCGGTCTGATGCGAGAATGCGACGACCGTTGGCAGAGGCGGCGCTTGTCGACGACTGACTCGATGCGCGACTCTGGACTCCCCTACGGCCCTCATGGCTTGGAGGACGAGGTCTGACACTTCTCCTGGACATCTTGCGGCTCGCGATACCGGTGCTGTTCGCCGGAGTGGCTGCGTTGTGGGTCGATCAAGCCAGCGCGGCGAAAGGGCTGCTAGCGCGACCACTGAGGCCAGCGGAATCCGGCGCGACCTCTCCGCGACGATTCGTCTATCTGTCGCTGCTCCTCCTGACGCTGTATCTGGGTGTCTTCCAGGTGCTCTCGTTGATCGGGCTCTCACAGGACGTCGAGCTGGACGGCATCGCGAGTTGGCAACTGTTCTCGCTGCACTTCGTCTTCGTGTGTTTCCTCGTGAGTCACTGGCTCTTGTCCCAGGGTGCGAGCGTGCTGGAGGGCGACGAGCCAGGAGACAGGCGCCTGGAGGAGGGCCGGGAGGTTTCACGAGCTCGGTCCTGGGCTACAGAGCTCCTGCTGGGGACCCTGGTGGGAGCGGGGCTGTGGGCCGCGGTGCTCCTGACGCTCTTGCTGATCGGGGGATTCTGGTCGCAGTTGACGGGAAACGAGCCCAGCGGTGAAGTCCCGGCGATGGTCGAATGGATCGGTACGCAGCCGCTGGCCCTCCGGCTCGCGGTCGCCCTGTCTGCTGGCGTGGTCGAGGAGACGTTCTTTCGAGGCTACCTCCAAGCGCGGGTAGGGGTGCTCGCCAGCACACTCCTGTTCGTGGTGGCTCATTTCAGCTACGGCCAGCCGCTCTTGCTCGTTGGCGTCTCGTTGCTGTCGCTGGCGTTCGCGGCCCTCGTGGTCTGGCGTCGCTCCGTGCTCGCGGCGATAGCGGCTCATACCGTCTTCGACGTCATTCAGCTCGTGGTCGTCATTCCCACGGTTCTCGGAGCGCTCGAAGTGAGCCCGTCAAACGACTCGTGAGATCGAAGACCAGGAGGTCGACTGGTGGCGGAGTCGGCCAAAAACACGCGTCTCGAGGCGCGTTATCGGTCCGGCTTGCGGTACACTGCGCGAACTCGTCATGTCCAGGAATGGCTTCCCCGAGATTCAGCTGTCCATAGGCAGCCGCTTCGAGAACATCGAGCTGGTGCAGGTGGTCGTTGATGAGTCATTGGGCCGTACCGAGCTGGACGAGGACTCTCGCTACTGGATTGGCATAGCCGTCAGGGAGGCGTTGGCGAACGCGATCAAGCACGGTAACCAGAGGGATCCGGGAAAACGGGTTGCGGTTGGCTTTCGTGTCGAAGAAGATGTCGTGTCGATCTCGATTGCGGATGAGGGAAAAGGGTTCGATCCGACGACCGTAGATAGTCCGCTGGAGCCCGAGAACCTGCTCAGGCCTGACGGACGTGGCATTTTCTACATGAAGCGGTTCATGGATGAGATCTTGTATGACTTCGGATCGGCCGGCGGAACGACGGTTACGATGAAGAAGCGAATCGAGCCGTCGGGGGACGATCCTCGGGCTGTGAAGGAGGTAGAAGGATGAAGGTGTCGTCGCGTGAGAGGGATGGAGTAACCATCCTCGACCTGAAAGGGAAGATCACCATTGGTGTTGGCGACGTAGCGTTGCGCGACGCCGTCCAAGAAACGCTCAACAACGGGGCACGTCAGATCCTCATCAACATGAGTGAGGTGACCACGATCGACTCGTCGGGCATCGGCGAGATCGTCGCGGCCTTCACGACCGTGACCAACCGTGAGGGCAAGCTGCGCCTCTATGGCATTCCGCCGAAGGTCAGCGACATTCTCCAGATCACCCAGCTGGTGACCGTTCTCGACATCATGGACGACGAAGAGGAGGCCGTCGCGTCCTTTTCGCGGTGAACGGATTCGTGATCTAGGCGTGGCGCGCAGCGCTGATCGACCAGCGGCGGCCTACCGGTCGCGCTGCACCGCGTCTCTCTCGCCGTCTCTCTCGCCGAACCTGAGACGGCGTCGGGCCGTCCCGAGTTCGCCTCGGGAAAGTGACGAGATGGTGGCGAGATAGTGGCGAGACGCCGGGACGAGCAAAGGCCGCCCAGGGGGCGCAGTCTGCCTTGGATGGCGCCCCTGGATGGCGCGTCAGCTCAGTCTGGCTTGCGCTGGCGCGCAGCCGCTCCCCTCGTAGTCAGTCTGTGTGTCGTCGCGCTGCTCGGAGCCGGAACGGTCCATCTGCTGGGCCAGGAAACGGGCCAGGAGAGTGGTGCTGCCGAAGGCACACAGACGGATCGAGCGAGCGACCTCGAGGAGATCGCCCGGCAGCTGAAAGAGCTCGAAAGCCTGCGTTCGCAGGTAGATCGTCAGGCGACAGATCTGCTCGGTACTGTCGCCCGCAATCGTGTCGAGCTCGAGCTCCAGGAACTCAGGGTGCTCGAAGCACGCACCGCTCATGGCGAGGCGACCAGGGCGGTGGGCGAGGCGGAAGAGCAACTGCAGACCCTCGACGGACGCTCTCGAAAACTGGTCGAGCTCATCGAGGCCAGAGCGCAGATGGTCTACCGACTGGGTCGCTTCGGCTATCTGAGGTTGCTCTTCGAGGTGGACGGCGGTAGCGACCTCCTGGCCGGTCTGCGCCAGGTTCGGTTTCTTCTCGAGCGCGACGGAAGACTGTTGCGCGACTTCAGAGTGGCTCAGTCCGCCTGGACCGAACAACTGACACGGCTCGAGCAGGCCCGTGCCGATGTGACTCGCTGGTACGAAGAGGAAGAGGAGCGAAGCGACGTTCTCGTGGCGCGGCGAAGAGATCTCGATCGCAGCCTGAGTCGACTCGAGAAGCGGCGTGCTGCCATCGCCGAGCGGGTCGAGGAGCTGGAGCTACGATCCGAGCGCCTGGCCCTTCTCATGGATCTGCTGGCCGAGGCGCAAGACGGTCAGCTCGACGGTCGCCCCATCCAGGACTTTCGCGGAGTCCTGGACTGGCCGGTCGAGGGCGAAGTGAGCGCCGAGTTCGGCTTCAAGCGCGACCCCGTCTACGGAACTCGAATCGCCCACAACGGGATCGAGATCCAGAGCGGCGCTGGCGCCTCGATCGGAGCCGTCTTTCCGGGACGGGTCATCTTTGCGGCTCCATTCAAGGGAATGGGTTCCGCTGTCGTCGTTCAGCACCGGGGCTCCGCCCTCACTCTCTACGCCGGTCTGGAGGCCCTGAGTGTCGCCGAAGGTGATGTATTATCTGTAGGTTCGGCGGTTGGCACGAGTCTCGATCAGATCTACTTCGAGATCCGCATCGAGCGCCGTGCGGAAAACCCGCGGGAATGGCTGCGCTAGCTTCCCGAGTTGTTGTCGGGCAGGCGGCGGATTCGCCGCACCGGTGGCGCCGGATCTTCAAGGCTGCATTCGGCGTACCGAAGCCGAGCGGCCGACTTCACAAGCTTGACAGAGAAACGGGCTGAGATTTGAGCAAAGGACGTCTCGTCTTCATCACCATTTCCGCACTCCTCGTGGTGCCTCTCGTCACTGGTGGTCTGGGTGGAGCCTGGGCCAAAGACGATGACGAGGACTCTTTCTACCGTTACCTCTCCGTCTTTACCGAGGTTCTCAAGCTGGTGCGGACGGTGTACGTCGAAGAGACGGACATCCGTAGCCTCATGGCTGGCGCCCTGGACGGTGCGTCCGACGCCCTCGACCCGTTCTCGGTGTACGTCCCGGAAGACGAAGTCGACGACTACTCGGCGGCCAGCCGTGTCGGTCGAGGCCGAAGCGGCGTGCTGATGCTCAAAGAGCGCGGTGTGGCTTTTGTCGTTGCAGTCGACGAGGGGAGCCCCGCCGAAGACCTGGGGCTGCGTCGTGGCGACATCGTGTCCAAGATCGATGGCAAGTCGACGCGAGACATGCCGCTCTGGACGATCCAGAAGACTCTTGCCCAACCCGTCGGCTCTACGGTGACTTTCGAGGTCGTGAGGCAGGGAGAGCCAGTCGACATGGATCTCGAGCTGGCTGAGTTCTCCTCACCGTCGGCCAAACTGAGTGAAGTCGACGAGTTTTCGGTACTCCGAGTCGCCAGCTTCGACGACGATGTCGCCGGTCAGGTGAGCTCGGCTCTGGAAGGCGTCGAAGGTCGACCGCTAGTGATCGATCTCAGAGGAGTGGCGGCCCGCAGCGTCGAAGACGGCTACGAGGTCGCAAGGTTGTTCGCAAACGGTGCCCTCGGTG
>JANQPS010000899.1 GCA_028285365.1 Thermoanaerobaculia bacterium
ACCACGCCCTCAAGGAGGTCGAACTCGGGTGGGTGAACCACCACGAGAGCCTTGCCGAGAGCTGCCGCGTAACCGGCGTCGAAGGCGGCGTTCCATTGGCGGTACTTGTCGCCGAAGCGCACGACCACGACGTCGGCGTCGGCGATCAGGGTGCGCGTGCGAATGGCGTTGACCTTGGCGCCCTTGTGGTCTTTCCAGAAGGAGCTCGACTCTTCACCGAGGATGGCGACTCCGCAGTCGTCGCTGGACTCGTGATGTTTCACCGGGGCGCTGAAGCGGACAGGCAGCCCGGCTTCTCGAGCCTGGGCCTCGATGGTCTCGCGCCAGTCGGTGTGAATCTCTCCTGACAGGTACACCTGCCAGACGCGCTGGTTGTTGCTATCGCTCATGGTCGTCTCCGTCTTGAATCGGTCTTGAATCGCTTGTGGGGTTCGAGCTACCGAGGGTGTCGAGTCGGGCCTTGGAGGGCGGCCAGAACATGGTCGAACCACTCGGGGACCAGCCCAGCATAGTGGTCGGCATCCGGAATCTGGAAGAGCTCTGTCGAGAGTTCGCGTCGCGCATGAGCTGCTGAGTCTTGGCACCCCCCTGCACTGACCTTGATGTTCCATCGTCCAGGCTGGAGGCCGGTAAGCTGGTAGCGGCCGTCGTCGCGCACCGTGCCTGAGACCGTGCCTGGGGAGGGCATGGCGGCAGGCTAGCCGATGATGAGCGTGTTCAGCGGTCGTCGGGACGGGCGGCGGCAGGAGCCGAGCCGCCCAGATCCTGCGGCCGGACCGCTCAGCGAACCATCAGATAGCCGCCACCGACCAGCAGGACCACGGCGCCGAGTCGGTTCAGATCGATGGGTCTCTGGTCCACTCCGAAGAGCGCAAAATGGTCGATGACCATGCCGGACAGGAGTTGGCCGACGATGATCAGGACAACAGCGCCGGTCGCTCCCAGGCGCGGGATCGTGTAGGCGAGCGTCAGGTACAGCACGACTCCGAACGCGCCGGCAAAGAGCATGTAGGGTGGCAAGGTTCGCCATCGGCTCAACTGTTCCCCGCCGCGAGCCAGAACCAGAAGCCCCGACAGCACGGCTCCTCCCAGGTGCACGATCAGGCTGCTTGCGGCTCCACCGACGCGCTGAGCCATGGCTCCTGCTATGGGTCCCTGGGTCCCGACGGCGATGCCGCCGAGCAAACCGATCAGAAGGGTGAGAGCTATCTCCATGCGTCGGGTCCTCTCGTCTCGTGGGTGAAGCTGGGATTGGATCTCTGAGAGTACTCCGTCGGCCGGATGGTTCGAGCTGCCAGGAGGAGGTGGTGAGGGTGGTGGTTGTAACGTGCGGCTACAGACACACGCCGTGGAGGTCCAGATGAGTCGAGACGTCGAGAAGACGCCGGTCGAAGAAGCGACGGTCACCTACGAGGTGAGCGACGGGATTGCGGTCATCACCCTCGATCGCCCCAAACAGATGAACGCGTTGTCCAACCAGCTCGTGGCTGAGCTCCGAGACGCCTTGGAGCGATACGGCGCAAGTGACGAGCGCTGCGCCGTCATTACCGGTTCCGGAGACCGGGCGTTCTCGGTGGGTGCTGACTTGAGAGATCCTCCGCGCGATCCAGAGCTCTGGGAGTGCATGCCCGGTGTCGGGGTCGAGCTCGACAAACCGGTCATTGCAGCTGTCGAGGGCTACTGCGTAGGAGGTGCCTACGTCCTCGTCCAGTTCTGTGATCTGGCGGTCGCCAGCGAGACCGCCGACTTCTTCTACCCGGAGGCCCAGCTCGGTTTCTCTGGTGGCTTGATTGCGGGGTGTGCTGCGCGGATCCCTCACAAGTTCGCCATGGAGTTCATGCTGACGGGAGCGCACTTCGACGGTCGCAGGGCCTACGAGGTCGGCATGGTCAACCGAGTCGTTCCTCCAGGGAAGCATCTCGAAGAGGCCACGAAGCTCGCTCGAGTGCTCGCGGACAGCGCGCCCCTCGTCGTCGCCATGATGAAGAGCTTCGTCCGTGACACCGTCACGCCACGTGGACCGTCCGAGCTCTCCGCGCTGGCCCGCAAGCAGCTCCAGAGCATTCAGCGCAGCGCGGACGGTGAGGAGGGCCGCCGGGCCTTCGCCGAGAAGCGCGCGCCTCGCTTCACTGGGAGCTAGAACAGCAGCTCATCAGAATGCTTGCGAAGTTTGAAGGAGGTCGCGGGTCTTTCCCGTCTGCTCTAGTTGAAGGAGGACAGACGTCATGAGGGAATACGCACAGACCATCCGCAAGAACATCCGCAAGCCGACCAAGAGGCCGTCGCGAGCCAAAGGCCGCCGACTTCGCCAGCTGATCGAGCGTCGTCTGGACGGCATATCGGTTCACGAGATGTACCACGAAGAGGAGAACTTGCGTGAGGAGCACGGTCCGTGGGCAGCCGTGCTGTTCTGGGAGGCAGCTTTTGGTCGAGGTCTGGCGGGACCAAACGACCGCAATCACCTGCACTACGCTGATGCGCTACTCGAAGTCGGCGACGCCGAGCGTGCCCTCGAGCAGGCGGCTCTCGGCTACACCGGCCAATGGGAGCAGGAGAGTGAGGAGCTGATCCTCGACATCCTCTTCGGCATGGGCAGAGACGAGACGGCATTCGAATGGGAAGACAAAACACCCAAGGTGTGGGGTCTGGAGAAGGAGTTGGCAGATCGCATCTTCGGATGGCTCGAAGAAGGTCACTCGGGTGACTACGTCGAACTGAGGATCGGCCTCTTCGGGCGGGACTACTGGCACTTCGAAGAGAGCGAGCTCTCTGCCTATCTCGCCAAGGACTCGCGCTTCGAAGTCCTGGTCGACAACGGTATTCACTGGGGAGTCATGCTGAGCGAGAAGCTCGAAGCGACCGCGTAGCTGGGTCCCATCGAGGGTTGCCCCAGCGAAGGTTCTGATCTCGCGGAGCTGAGTCAGGGGCTCGTTGTCAGGATCGCCTCGATGAGCTCGATGCCCATGGCGGCGTTGCCGAGGCGGAGGTTCTCGTTCGGGCTGTGCTGGTTGTTGTCGCTGTTGGCTATGGGCACGATGACGGCGGGAGCCCCGAGGGCGTCGAGGAACGGGACCACGGGAACGGTTCCGCCCATGATCGGGATCTCGACTGGATCGGTGTCCAGGCCGGAGCGAACGGCTCGGCGCAGGAACTCGGCTATCGGGGCGTCGGGCGGCGTCTGGAACGCGGGGACTCCCGGGTTGCCGTCGAGCTGAACGATCAGGTCGTGCTCCATGCGCTCGGTGAGCGTCGGCTCGCGGTCCTTGACCACGTAGTAGCCGGCCGACTCGAGGTGCCGTTTGAGCAGCTCGATCTGACGGGCCCCTGGTGTCTCCGGGACCAACCGGATGTCGATGTGGGCGCGTGCACGGTCCGGCACGATCGTGCGCAGACCGTCGAACAGAGGAGACTCGAGGCGCCTCACGTTGAGCGACGGGTACTGGAGGGCCTCGTGGTAGCTCGAGCCCACGGTGTCGAGAGCGCCCAGCCGAAATCGCTCGCGGAGCTCGGGAAAGAGGTTGGGCAGTCGCTCGATGA
>JANQPS010000905.1 GCA_028285365.1 Thermoanaerobaculia bacterium
TCCTCGCCTATGTCGATGGCGGTCACTACGACGGCGCCACGTTCTACCGGGTGGTGCGCGCCGAGCACGCTGGGGGTGACCCCAGCGCGATCGAGGTGGTGCAGGGCGGAATCTTCGGAGCGGCGATGTCCGGCGGATCAGCCGCGGCGCCCGAGGCACCGCTCCCGCCCATAAGGCACGAGACTACGGAGGAGACCGGTCTCGGCAACGACAGAGGCGTGATCGCCTACGCGCGGCTGGAACCAGGAACCGCTGGTTCGGAGTTCTTCATCAACATGAAAGACAATGCGGCGCTCGACACCGGGGACACTCGTCGGCAGCCAGACGGTCTCGGCTACGCGACCTTTGGACGAGTCGTTGCAGGCATGGACGTCCTGGAGAAGATCCAGGCCCAGCCGACGAATCCGGAGGCACCCTCGCCGATCATGCGTGGTCAGCTGCTGAGCCGACAGGTGGTCATCGAGCGGGCCTATCGAGTCACCGGGCGCTGAAACCATCCCGGGGCGGCTCAGCGGCGATGTCGGAACCAGAGGGACCCCGCGTGGGTGTCGTGGTTTCGGGTCTCGAGGGGCAGGTAGTCCGGAATGGAGCTCGCGAGAAAACCCTCGTCCGAGTAGCGCAGTTGCGGTAGCGAGAGCATGATCTCGAAGCGGTCGTTGAAGGCCAGGAAAGCCTGGAGAAGCATCGCCTCGGTCCAGTAAAGCGGCCACTTGGCGTTGAAGACGTACTGCTGTGCGGGATGCGGCACGTTGTACGGGAAGTGGATGTCGTGGGCGTGAACGATCACCCCGGGCGCCAGGCGAGGGACCACTTCGAGGTATAGGAATGGGACGTCTCCGTCGATCTTGACGACATGGGTCGAGTCGATGAAGAGCACGTCTCCCTCGCCGAGCTCCTGGAACATCTCGAGCGGAGTCGACTGGACCTCGGTCTCGAGGATCTCTACGCCGAGAAGCTGGCCGGTCGGAGCGAGAGCCCAGGGGTCGATCGCCTGGATCTGTAGCGGGTTCCCTTCCGTCTCGTTGCGGCGAGCTGCCAGGTGGGCGTAGTACGTCGAGACGCCTGACCCGATCTCGATGAAGCGTGCGGGTTTGTGGTGGCGCAGCATCAGATAGAGCAACTGCGCGTCGTGCACGGTAAACCCGGGGCCGTAGCCCATCGTCTTGATCTCGTCGTACGCAGGCAACTCGGCGAGCTCGGCGCCGTGCCGCTCGAGGAGCGCTCTGAGAAGCGTGCGCTGGCCCTCCAGGTCGACCTCGACGCCCACGAGCTCGCTTGCCCGGTCCCAGCGTTCGCGAGTTCGAGCGAGCTTGCCGCGAATCGGCAGGGGCGAGTAGTAGTCGCTCGTCTTGGCGATGTTGAGGCCAAGCGCTCCCAAGGCTCGCTGGAAGCCAAAGAGCCCGGCACGATAGAGCCGGCGCAGTGGATTCAACGGGTCGGACTTCCGGCGGCTTCGGACCAGGTGAGGCGACTGTCGAGCGCACCACGCTCGATCAGCTCTTCCAGCCGCTTGAGCCGAATGAAACGCGGCCCTTCGAGGTGGGTTTGCTCGAGACCAAAGTCGCGGAATGCCGTGGCCATGCGCTCTGCGCTCTTGCGAGCATCCCACTGCGGGCGGAAGTCGAGCGTGTTTTCGAGCTTGCTGAAGTCGACTCGATAGCTGCGTTTGTCGGGCCCGGCTCCCTCGGCGATCTCCACTCGCGAACCGGGGACCACGTCCGCCACGATCTCCGCGAGCTCGAGGATGCGGTAGTTGTGCTCGCTGCGCCCCACGTTGAAGGCTTCGTCGTGGATGGTCTCGCGATCGGCGTCGAGCACGGCGAGAAAGGCGCGGCAGATGTCTTCGACATGCACGATCGGTCGCCAGGGAGTTCCGTCGGAGAGCAGGAGTACCTTGCCGGTCGACAGTGCCCAACCCACCAGATTGTTGAGCACCAGATCGAGACGCAGGCGTGGGGACAGTCCATACGCGGTGGCATTGCGCAGATACGTCGGGCTGAAGGAGTCGTCGGCGAGCTCGCTGAGCGCGCGCTCGAGGCCAACCTTGTGCTCCGCGTAGGGCGTCACGGGATTGAACTCGGCGTTTTCGTCCAGGACGCTCTCGCCGGCGGCGCCGTATGAGCTACAGGACGAAGAGAACAAGAAGCGACGGGCGCCACCTGCCTTCGCCAGCTCGGCCACTCGCAACGATGCGTCGAAGTTGATGGCCTTGGTCAGATCGGGATCCAGGTTCCCCAGCGGATCGTTCGACAGCGCCGCCAGATGGATCACGGCGTCGAACCCGTGCAGTTGTTCAGCCGTCACGTCTCGGAGGTCGCAGGTGAGACGGGGATAGCTGGCAGCCTCGGTCGGGCCGAGATCACAGCCGTGAAAGTAGTCGACGTCCAAACCCGTGACGTCGTAGCCACGGGCAATCAGCATGGGGCTCAGCACGGCTCCGATGTAGCCGCGGTCTCCGGTCAGCAGTATCTTCTTCATCATCCTGGCGCGGCATTGTAAGCGGTGCGAGCCAAGCCCGCCTCCTTCCAGGGCAAAATGCAGCAGGTAGCGGAGGAGGCGCCTGTGGCACAACGAAGCGATACGGGCTATCCCGGGGGCCTAAGGCTCGGGGCCCTCTGATACCGTCACCTGCGTCGGGCCGTGGCGAAGACTCCCGCTATCGCCCCCAGATCACAACGTCGGCCCAGAACGTCGAAGCGCTCCCGGATGACGCGGTCGACGTATCGGCCACCTCCCGTCCGGTCCCTGTGACCGTCGGGTGGCTCTGAAACTTCGAGGCCACGAGTCAAAAGATGAATGTCACTCGCAACGTCTGCGTGGGACTGCTCTACGGCGGTCTGTTCTATGGAGGTGTGCTGTCTCTGGCTCACCTCCAGCTGAACCAGATCCAGTCGATCGGGCAGGCGCTCAGCGTAGGTTTTGCGTTCTTGATCATCTATGGCGCCTGGTGCGCGGCGTGCTCGCTCGGTTGTGTTCTCCTCGGCCGGCTATGGCGACGAAAGTCGCGCAAGGCAGGAGACCCGGGACTGCTGCCCGACGGGTTCGTGCTGTTTCATCTCACCTTTTGGCTGCCGTATGCGCTCTACGGTCTGACCTACGATCAGACTTTGCTCGTGCGGCCTCAGAACATCTGGCAGATGTCCGCCTATCTCGCCGTCTGTGCGGTCGGGTTGAGCGTCGGCTGCGTGCTGCTGGGGCTGCTGGTGGCGAGGGTCTTCGCCCAGCGCAGTGGGGGAAAGGTGATGATCGCTGCGGTCGTCGTGATGCTGTTGCTGCACCTGAGCGCCCCCTGGACGTTTGCCGGCAACCACGGCTCCGGGGCGCGCACGACCCTGGATGACGTCGAACTGAGCGAGCGTCCCGAGGGTCCCCCGGTACTCCTCCTGGGTTTTGACGGACTCGATCCCTGGCTCATGGACGAGCTCGTCGAGAACGGCGATCTGCCGAACTACGAAAGGTTGCGCCGTCGGGGGGTGAGTGGAGCTCTCGAGACCACCCCCGATGCCAACTCAGCGGTCACCTGGGCTTCGGCCTACAGCGGGCTGACGCCGCACGTTCACGGAATACACGACTTCTTCAAGGTGCGCCTGCCGCTCGTAGGCGAGCTCTACGGAGTGCACCGAACGTTCTTCAACGAAATCACCGGCCTGGCAGCGAGTGTCGGGTTTGCCCAGCGGCTTCCGATCGACCGGCGTTCGCTGTCGGACGTGCCGTTGCTCTGGGAGATCACCGACTTCTTCGGCCTCGAGACAGGCGTCATCGACGGGTACCTGTACTCGTTTCCGGCGATGGTTCCGCAGACGCCCGGCAGCTTCTTCCTGAGCTACGGGTTGGACTCGTTCGCCCTGGCTCTCGAGAGCGAGAAGGCCGAAGTCGCTGAGCTGCCCCTGTTCGTTCAGCCGATCGACCTCTTCGCCGCCGATGAGCTACCGACGGAACCCGACTTCGAGTGGCAAACTCGCGTCCTGCTCGACCGACTGGCCGAGGGGCGCCAAGAGCGCTTCTTGAGCCTGTACACGCACCAGCCGGACGCGATCATGCATCAGCGCTGGCCAGAGTTGGAGCCCGAGAAGTTCTTCACTTCGCCTGAAGACCTCGACGAGGGGCAGACGATCGTCGATCTGCATCGCGAGTTCGACCGTTTCCTGGGGCAGCTCGATGAACATCTGGATCCCGCGACGGCGGTGATTCTCGTTTCCGATCATGGCCATTCGGCCACCCCGGTGCATCGGCTGTACTCGCAACACCGGCACGGTCCGCCGGGAGTCGTGCTCATGTGGGGTGGCCCGTTTCGCGAGGGATTGACGCTCGAAGGGGCCCATGTCTATGACGTGTTTCCGACCGTCCTGTACCTGTTGGGACTGCCGCTGCCGGAAGACGGTGCTGGACGGCTGCTCGACGAGGCCATCGCGAGTGATTTCCTCGACGAGTATCCAGTCTCTGGCATAGCCAGCTATCGTGGGCTCTGGAAGCCACGCATTCAGGACGGCGAGCGGGGACGCGAGTTGAACGAGCTCGAGATCGAGAAGCTGAGGGCGATGGGGTACGTCGCCGCCCTCGATCCGAGTGGCCTCGACGTGCCGAGAAGTCATTGGAGTCGACGATGAGTGAAGACGTACGCCTGGAAGACATCCCAGTCGTGATCTTGTGCGGTGGACAGGGGACCCGACTCCGAGAAGAGACCGAGTACCGTCCCAAGCCCATGGTCGAAATCGGCGACGAGCCGATCCTCTGGCACATCATGAAGCTCTACCACTGCCATGGTTTGAGGCGCTTCATCCTCTGCCTCGGCTACAAGGGTTGGGTGATCAAACAGTACTTCCTCAACTACAACGAGCTTCACAACGACTTCACGCTCACCCTCGACGGCTCGAAGCCGCTCGTGATGCACGAGCGAGCGAGCTACCCCAACGAATCAGGAATCGGCAACGAAGACTGGGAAGTCACCCTGGCCGAGACCGGGCAGGACAGCGGGACAGGAGCGCGGATCTGGCGCATCCGTGACTATCTCGACCAACCGACCTTCTGTCTCACCTACGGCGACGCGGTCGGCCGCATCGATGTCTCCGCCGAGATCGCCTTTCACCAGGAACAGGGCCGAATCGGAACGGTCCTCGGCGTGCGCCCTACGTCGCGTTACGGCGAAATGCGAACCGAAGGTGACGCAGTCACGGAGTTTCGCGAGAAGCCGGCGGCGGAAGGTGTCGTCAGCGGCGGGTTTTTTGTCTTCCAGCGAACGTTTCTCGACTACCTGAGCGACGACCCCGACCTGTTTCTCGAGTTGGATCCGCTGCGCTCGCTAGCCCGTGACGAACAGCTGTCGGTGTTCTTGCACGAGGACTTCTGGCATCCGATGGACACCTACAGGGACTTCCTGCACCTCAACGAGGTGTGGCGTGCAGGTAAGCCGCCTTGGAAGATCTGGTGAGCGAGACGGCGTCACTGTCGCCGCTGTTGTGTCGGTCGTGCGGCGCGCCCCTCGTGCGGATTGCGCTAGATCTCGGCGCGTCGCCGCTCGCCAACTCGTATCTGACGGCGGAGCAGCTGGCAGGCGCCGAGCCCCACTATCCGCTGTGCCTCTTTCTCTGTGAGGAGTGTCTCCTCCTCCAGCTTCCAGCGGTCACGAGCGCCAACGACATCTTCTCGGACTACGCCTACTTCTCGTCTTTTTCCGATAGTTGGCTCGAGCACGCTCGCCGGTACTGCGAATCGATGACCACTCGGTTTGGTCTGGACGAAGACAGTCTGGTCGTCGAAGTCGCGAGCAACGACGGTTACCTCTTGCGCAACTTCGTCGCAGACGGAGTTCCCGCGTACGGGATCGAGCCGGCGACCAACATCGCTCAGGTGGCCGCGAGCAACGGAGTCCCGACGATCAACCGGTTCCTGGGCCAGGCGGTGGCCGAGAGCCTTGTTGGCGGCGAGCCCGATCCGGAGTTGAATGAACTGGAGTCGAGCGCCCTCCCGTTGCTCGGCCGGCCGGCCGATCTGGTGGTTGCCAACAACGTGTTTGCGCACGTGCCCGACGTGCTCGACTTCACTCGGGGGTTGAGAGCTCTCCTCGCACCCTCCGGTGTACTCACCATCGAGGTCCAGCACCTCTTGCAGCTGGTCGAGCAGACTCAGTTCGACACCGTCTACCACGAGCACTTCTCGTACTTTTCAGTGGCCACGGCGTCGAGCGTGCTCGAGGCCTGCGGCCTGAGAGTCTTCGACGTCTCGGAGCTCGGCTCTCACGGTGGCTCCATGCGCCTCCTCTGCTGTCGCAGCGATGCACCCGAGGCTGATCGTAACGAGCGACTGAGAGACACCGGTCGGGCAGCCGAGCTCGTGGAGCGCGAGCGGGAGGCTGGCCTGCTGTCTGTCGACGGCTACGACGGTTTTCGCCTCCGCGTGGAGCGCGTCAAGCGCGATCTCGTCCGATTCCTTCTCGACGCTCAGGAGTCAGGTGAGGAGGTCGCCGGCTATGGCGCCCCCGCCAAGGGCAATACGCTGCTCAACTTCTGCGGCGTGGGTCCGGATCTGGTGTCGTTCACGGTGGATCGCAACCCCGAGAAGCAAGGTCGCTACCTGCCCGGAAGTCGGATACCGATCCTGGCGCCCGAAGCTGTCGCTGAGAGGAGGCCACGCTACGTTCTCGTCCTGCCCTGGAATCTCGCCGAGGAGATCGAATCGCAGATGAGCGGGATCCGTGAGTGGGGCGGGCAGTTCGTGCGTGCGGTTCCGCGGCTCGAAGTCTGGTGATCGCCTGCGATGAGTTCACGCCTCCAAGTGCTGCGCGGCCATTTTGTCCGTTGACCGGAGCATTCTCGAGTGAAGTTCACGGAGCTGGAGATTCCTGGTGTTCATCTGCTCTCGCCAGAGCGTCACGAGGACGATCGCGGCTACTTTGCGCGTTCCTTTTGTGAGCGCGAGTTGAAAGATCACGGGTTGCCGTCGCGTGCCGTCCAGGCGAGCGTGTCCTTCAATCACAAACGCGGCACCCTGCGCGGGATCCACTTCCAGTGGCCTCCCGGGCAGGAGACGAAGCTGGTGCGCTGCTCGAGAGGAGCCATCGTCGATGTGGTCGTGGATTTGCGACCCGAATCCCGGACCTATGGGCGCAGCCTCACCTGCGAGCTCACCGACTCGAACGGCTGCCAGCTGTATCTACCTGCGGGGGTCGGGCATGGTTTTCTCACCCTTCGAGACGAGACCGAGGTGACGTACATGATGTCGGACTTCTACATCCCGGACCTCGACGGGGGCTACCGCTGGGACGACGAGACTCTGGCCGTCTCGTGGCCCTTCGAACCGACCGTCATCTCTCAACGTGACCGCGACTTGCCGTCGTTCGACGCGGCCGAGCACGAGAGAGAGATGCGACGGCGTCTCGGAGACTCGTGAAGTGAGCGAGGCGACACCGTGACGCAACTCTGGAATCTCGCCGAGGTAGCCGGCCGCGACCGTGCGGAGGAGGCCAGACAGAGGGAGCTCGACCATCTGCTCGAGCGTCTCTACCCGATGTGTCGAAGCCTGACCGGAGAGGGCGTCCGAGAGACTCTGCGCGTGCTCCAGGAAAAGCTGCCGATCGAAATCAAAGAAGTGCCGAGCGGAACGTCCGTCCTCGACTGGGAGGTTCCTCCCGAGTGGCGCGTCAGAGAGGCATGGATCAAGGATCCCTCCGGGAACGTGATCGTGGACTTCTGCGAGCACAACCTCCATCTGCTCGGCTACAGCGCTCCTTTCAGCGGGACCGTATCCCTGACGGAGCTCGATGATCACCTCTACTCTGATCCGGCGCGCCCGTCAGACATTCCGTACCGGACCTCCTACTACGCCGAGCGATGGGGGTTCTGCCTCGCGCACGACCTGCGCGAGAGATTGACGCCGGGTGACTACGAGGTGCGTGTCGATACGACGTTGGAGCCAGGGGCTCTGACCTACGGCGAGTTTGTCGTTCCCGGACAAACGGACCGCGAGGTTCTCGTGTCGAGTCACGTGTGCCATCCGTCGCTCGCCAACGACAACCTCTCGGGCATCGTGGTCGCCGCCGAGCTGGCGCACCGACTCCATGCTCTCGGCTCCGAGCATCTGCGTCACTCCTATCGCTTCCTCTGGGCCCCGGGGACCCTGGGTGCCATCACGTGGCTGGCGCTCAACCGCGAGCGCGTGGGCCGGATCACTCACGGACTGGTCGCTGCCAACCTCGGTGATCCGGGTGGGTTTCACTACAAGCGCTCGAGGCAGGGAGAGGCGGCGATCGATCGCGCCGTGGTCCTGGCCGCTCGAGACTCGGAAGTCGACGTCGAGATCGAAGACTTCGTGCCGTTCGGCTACGACGAGCGTCAATACTGCTCGCCGGGCTTCGACCTGCCGGTCGGATCGCTCACCCGCACACCGTGGGGGCGCTACCCGGAGTACCACACGTCGGCGGACGATCTGAGTCTGGTCAGCTCGCAGCGGCTGCTCGACTCCGTGCAGCTGTATCTGCGCACCTTTGCCGTGCTCGAAGCCGATCGCCAGTACCGCAACCTCGAGCCTCATGGTGAGCCTCAGCTCGGTCGGCGAGGGCTCTACCGCACGCTGGGTGGAGAGGGAGCCAAAGAGCGAGAGCTGGCGATTCTCTGGGTGCTGAACCAGAGCGACGGCACCCGCAGTCTGATGGACATCGCCGAGCGCTCCGGTCTGAGCGTGGCGGTGCTCGACGAGGCCGCAAGAGCACTCGTCAAGGCCCGCCTGCTCGAGTGAGTACGCACCGCCGACTTGCGATCCGGCCTCGGCCCTGATCCACACGAGAAAGCGGCGCCGCTTTCGCGACGCCGCTCGAGGGGGCCTGCTTCTTCCGCTCCGGCAGGCTCAGACTGCTGACCGAGACTCCATGGGCTGGAGTGTGCCGCTGTGCCGGAGTGTCTTGGAGCCCTGCCAGTTCACTAGTGCCAGTTCACTAGTGGCAGTGCACTAGCTGCAGGTACCACAGGCGCAGAGACGGCCCTCCGAGTCGAAGCAAGCAGGTGCGCCCGGGTTGCTGCCGGTAATGAGGTTACCAACGTCAAGGGTACCGGGGATTCTGAGGTTGCCCTGCTCCTCGAGGAGGAACTCCTGCTGACCCGAGCCGTCGACGCTGATTCGGAAGTCTTCGTTGTCGGAGACGTCCATGACCCACTTGGATTCGGAGTCGAGGTTGTCGAAGCGGATCCGAGGCAGTCCGC
>JANQPS010000907.1 GCA_028285365.1 Thermoanaerobaculia bacterium
CGTCGCGGTGAAAGCTATCCGCGCCGGTAGCCGGCTACGCGCTGCGGCGCGCAGTCGTTTCCTACGCGAGGCGCAGACCCTCTCGGCCCTCGACGACCCGAGAATCTGTCGCATCTACGATTACATCGAGAGCTCGAAGAACGACCTTCTCGTTCTCGAGCTCATCGACGGCGTGACGTTGTCGGAGCGGATGGCGCGTCCTCTCGATCGGGCCACGAAGCTACATCTGTCCAGAGAGATCGTTGCGGCCCTCGAGGCGGCGCACAAGCGCGGAATCGTGCACCGGGACGTCAAGCCCGGCAACGTCATGATCACCGAGCAGGGCGGCGTCAAGGTGCTCGACTTCGGCCTGGCCCGATCGGACGGACAAGAGGTGGAGGCGAGAGTTGGTGGTGGTGACCCTAGCGGGGCCCTGCCCGACTCGGGTGTGAGCCTGCTTGCTGACTCCGATCTGACCTGGCGCGGGGAGATCGTCGGTACGCCGCGATACATGTCGCCCGAGCAGGCCAGGGGCGAGTCCATCACTCCGGCCAGCGACATGTTTTCTTGTGGTCTGCTCATCCAGGAGCTGTTCACGGGTCGCTCCGCCTACGAGGGGGTGAGCAGCACCGAAGAAACCCTGAAGCGGGCCCAGCAGGGAGACAGCGATCCTCCGAGCGGTACGGCGTCCGACCTCGCCAGACTGATCGGCCAGCTCAAGGCTCTGGAGCCACAGGACCGTCCCACTGCCGCTCAGGCGGGGCAGCGCCTCGCCTATATCGCCGGCAAGAGGCGACGGATCACGCAACGGCTTCTGGCCGCCGCCGTTCTCCTGGCGGCGATCGTGGGCGCCGTCAAGTACGTTGTCGATCTGCAACGTGAGCGCGCCGAGTCGGTCCAGGCCAGGGAGGAGGCTGAGGAGGTGGCGGACTTTCTCGTCGGTCTCTTCGAAGTGTCCGATCCGGCAGGGTCGCGCGGGAACTCGGTGACCGCCCGCGAGATTCTCGATCAGGGGGCGCGGCGCATCGCGGGCGAGCTTGCCGATCGTCCCCTCACCCAGTCCCGCATGATGGCGACCATCGGCAACGTCTATCGTGCCCTCGGTCTCTACGAGGCTTCCCAGGTCCAGCTCGAGACAGCCCTCGCCACCCGCCGGCGAGAGCTCGGCCCGGAGCATGTCGACGTGGCACGTACTGAGTACGACCTCGGCTTGCTGCACCACGACCGAGGGGAATACGCGCGCGCCGAATCACTCCTGCGTCGGTCTTACGAGCTGCGCCTCAGACTGCTGGGCGCAGACGACGCCAACGTCGCCACTGCGCTCAACGGCCTCGGGCTCGTGCTCCACGCCAAGGGAGATCTCGAAGCGGCCGAAGAACACTACCAGCGGGCCCTGTCCTCCAGCCGCCGTGTTCACGGTCCGGATCACCCTGAGGTGGCTCGAGTGCTCTACAACCTCGGGAGCCTCCAACAAAACCTCGGGCACTACGACCGGGCGATAGAGCTCTACAGCGAGTCCCAGGACATGTTGCGTCGGGCGTACGGCGAGCGCCACTTCGAGGTCGCCACGCTACACGAAGGCATGTGTGTCGCCCTCTCGCTCGATGGCGACTACGAGAGGGCGGCCCCGCGGTGCCTGGAGTCGATCGAGATCTACCGTCAGCTGGTGGGGGACGACCATCCGCTGATCGCGAACACGATGGACAGTCTGGGCATGGTCCGGCATTCCCAGGGAGACTACGAGGCCGCCGCGAGACTGTGTCGCGACGCACTGGCCATGCGTCGCAGGGTTCTCGGCGACGAGCATCTGAGCGTCGCCCTCTCCCTTTCGAACCTGGGCGCCGCTCTCCAGGACCTGGGCGACCTGGCCGGGGCCCAGCAGGCGTTGGAAGAGGCGGTCGAGATGCGCCAGAAGCTGCTCGGACGTGAGCACCTGGAGGTGGCGATCTCTGTCGAGAATCTGGCACGCCTCCACTACGCGCGTGGCGATCTCGACCGGTCGGAGCGCATGGTCGCCGAGGTTCTCGACATCCGTCGGACACTGTTCGGAGAGGAGCATCCTGCTGTCGCCCGATCGCTCAACAACCTCGGCGCGATCCGTCGAGCCCGGGGCGACTACGATGCATCAGAGGAGGCGTATCGACAGTCTCTCGCGCTGTCCCGTCGCCTGCTGGGCAGCGATCACGTGGATACGGCGTATATCGAGCTGAGCCTCGCGCGTCTCCTACTGCTACTCGAAGTACCAGATGAGGCCCTTGCGCTCGCCCAGCAGGCGTTGACCACCTACCGTGAACGCATGCCGGCCGGTGATTTGACCATTGCCGACGCCGAAGACGTAGTGGGTGAGGCCCAGCGCGCCGTTCAAGTGGCGAACTAGAGCAGCGTGATCCGAGCGGTGTTTCGCCATCGCGTGAGCCCTGCTCGAGATCTTTCGGGCCTATGCAGGGAGGGCGCCGCTCCTCATGTGCTGTCTGATTCATTCGACGCTTTCTGCATGGTGACCTCGAGCTCGAGAAGGCGCGTCGCGGCGGCTCACTGAATCAGTTGGCGCTCGATTGGACGACAGAGGCACTGGGTCTACCCACCTGCACCTAGCGCCCCCGGCTCGCTCGGCTCCAGACCGATTGCCCTCAGGAAGCGCCACCCCGCGGCGGACGACGAGCGACTCGCTCGATTCGAGACGCAGTCGCGACCCAGACGGCTGGCCACGACTGTCGGACGGCTTCGATACACGTCATCTCGGCCCTCCGTTTTGGGGGGATCCGGAGAGTGCTAGGCTGGAAGCACTCTCTCCGACCAACTCAGTGTCTCGATACCAGGTGGCGTCCTCGCAAGGGACCCGAGCCGGGCCGTCTTCTTTGGAGAAGCTCGATTCATGACCACCCGAAAGCTCCCACCTTCCCGCACCGCCTTTCGTTCTCTCGAGTGGCTGATGGTGGCATCGCTCGCGACATCCCTCGTGGGATCGCCGATCCATGGCCAAGACGACTGGCCTGCGTGGGGACGGGACGCTGGCAATCAGCGGCACTCTCCACTAACCCAGATCGACGCGAGCAACGTCCATACTCTCGTCGAGTCCTGGCGCTACGAAATGGAATTCGACGGGCCGGAGTGGCGGGTGCAGTCGACGCCTCTCGTGGTCGGAGGGGTCCTGTATCTGTCGCACCCGTACTACCGCGTGGTGGCTCTGGAACCGGAGACTGGCACCGTGATCTGGCGCTACACGGCCGAGGGCGACTGGAACTCACCGGAGCACCGCCGGCATTGGACGGGCGGCTCGATGCGTGGCCTGGCCTACTGGGAGGGTGACGGAGAGATCCCTCCCCAGATCGTCTTCGGGACGGAGGAGGGCCAGCTGATCTCGCTCGACGCCGCGACCGGCAGACCCAACCGGCGGTTCGGCGAGGACGGCATCGTCAACCTCAAGACTCCCGACGTGATGAACGGCTTCCCGAACATGCACTA
>JANQPS010000916.1 GCA_028285365.1 Thermoanaerobaculia bacterium
GTATTACTCGGCCATCTCGCGGCGAAGCCAAAGACGAGCGACCTTCCACTCCCGGCTCACCGTTGCTCTCGACGTGTCGAGAACTTCGGCGACTTCCGACTCCGTCAGTCCTCCGAAGTAGCGCAGCTGCACGATCTCGGCCTGACGCGGACTGGCTTCGGCGAGCCTGTCGAGTGCCTCGTCGAGACTCACGAGATCGACACCCTCTGGCGTAGCCGGCTCGACTGCCTGATCGAGAGGTACGAGGTCGTCTTTGGGAATGCGTTTGCCGGCGCGCTTGCGCCTGGCGTGGTCGACCAGCACCCGTCGCATGGCCACTGCGGCCGACCCGAAGAAGTGGCCTCGGTCCCGGAAGCCGAGCTCTTCCGAGCCGAAGAGGCGGAAGTACGACTCGTGCACGAGGTCCGTGATCTGGAGGGTGTGGCCGGAGCGCTCGGACCGCAGGAGTGATGCGGCAGTCTTTCGCAGTTCGGTGTAGACGGAAGCGATCAGCCGCTCGACGGAGTCGCTGTCCCCGGAGCGCGCCTCGGCCAGCAGCTGTGTGACGTTCGCTCGTCGGTCACCAGTGCCGGACTCTCTGCCGGACTCTGTGCCTGGCATGAAGTCATCCCCTTCCGAACTCACCGGACCGCTCGCTCGGTACGGTGCTCTGATCATCGAGCAGCTTGCAGAAGATACCGCCGGTAGGCGATGAGCCTAACAGGAGACAACCAGCCGAGGCGCCCCCTGAGTGCTCGGGACGATCTGCCAGGAGACGGTGACCAAAACCGAGACTCTGGCGGTCGCCAGACAGCCACCGCATCTATGCAACGCGCTCAGCCCTGGTCGGCCTAGCGACCTTTGAAGTCGGGTGCGCGCTTCTCGAGGAACGAAGCCAGTCCTTCTCTGAAGTCTTCACTCTGAAACAGAGGCAACAACTGCAAAAAGACGTGGTGAACGTGGTCGTCGAACCCTTCCGCGAGACCGGCTCGCATCATCCGTTTTGACGCCTGCACCGCCATCGGAGCGTTGCCTGCGATCTCGTTGGCCAGATCACGAGCTTTGTCCTGGAGCTGGTCTGGCGGGACCACGTGATTGACGAGGCCCATCTCGAGCGCCTCTTCCGCGAGAAGCGTGCGACCCGTGAAGATGAGCTCGCTTGCCCTGGCCCAGCCGATGAGGCGAGGCAAGATCCAGGTGCCGCCACTCTCGGGCACGATTCCCCGCTTGGTGAACGCCGCTGAGAGCTTGACGCCTTGTGCGGCGATTCTCAGATCACAGCCCATTGCCGTATCGAAGCCGTAGCCGGCAGCGCCGCCGTTGAGCGCGCAGATCGTCGGGGTGTCGAGGTTGTGGAGCACCGTCGGAGGTGTTGCTCGTCGATCGATGGTGGGCGTTACGGTCGTCGACTGGCTGCCGATGCCGCTTCCGGCCGCCGCGCTCTTGACGTCGAGGCCGGCGCAGAACGCTCTGCCGGAGCCGGTCAAGATGATGGCCCTGATCTGCTCGTCGCGATCGGCGTCGAGCAGCGCGTCGGTGAGCTGATCCAGCATCGCTCTCGAGATCGTGTTCATCCGATCGGGTCGGTTGAGCGTGATCGTGGCGATGTGTCCGTCTCTCTCGAACAGCAGCTCTGAAGAATCAGCAACCGTGGCAGAGGCCGTCGACTTCACGTTGGCGTGATCGGTGGACGTATCAGCGGTCATCTCGAGACTCCTCGTTGGTCACGGTACAAACGGTAGACAGGCAGACGAGTAGCGGCCGTCCTCAGCAGCGGGCTGGGTCAGAAGCTGATCGATTCAGGTCGAAATCCATCGTATCCGGTCGGGTCGGTGGTCAGCACGGTCGTGTCGTTGGCCCCAAACCCGCAAATTGCGCTCGCCCTGCGGAGAACCGAAAGACCGGCGCCAACCGTAGCGTTACCTGGATTCATGTCGAACCGGCCGGTCGCGGCTGCCGTCTGCGCGCCTCAGCCAGGACGACTCTTGCCGAGTCCAGGGCCAGCGACTGGAGTTCGCTAGTCTTCGATTCCACCTCAGACCATGAATTGCGGCAGCGCCGTTTCGATCCGAACGGTTGCCGCGCAGGGAGACTTCATGACGACCCCCAAGACCTCACGTTTCGCTCTACGTGCCGTGTTGACTGCACTAGTCTTCTCGCTTCTCGCCGTTGGCTTCGTCGCGGCTCAAGACCGAGTCAAGAGCCCGCCCGGCTCGGCGGCGACCCAGATCGGTGAAGACTGGATCGAAGTGACCTACAGCCGACCGATTCTTCGCGGTCGCAACGGCATCTTCGGCTCGGGTGATTCCTACGGTACGAAGCTCAACGCTGGCGCCCCGGTATGGCGAGCGGGCGCCAACGCCACGACACGTCTCAAGACCGATGTCGATCTCGAGATCGGTGGAACCAAGGTCCCGGCCGGTGAGTACAGTCTCTTCGTCGAGCTCAAGGAGGGAGGCTGGACCGGCATCATCTCCAAGCAGGACTACATGGCGAGCTTCGACCGCGCCAAGGTCCAGGAGGGAGTGACCTGGGGAGCCTACGGGTACAGCGCCGACCACGACGTGGCGAGGGCGCCGATGACGGTCCAACCGGGTGCAGCCTCGGTAGACCAGCTCACGATCGTCTTCGTGGACGTGACGGAGGAAGGCGGCGGGATCGCCGTCGTGTGGGACGACCAGATCGGTACTCTGCCCTTCAAGGTGGCCAAGTAGTCGCCAAGTACCAAGCAGCCGTCGAGTAGTCGACTCTCCGGGTCGGCTTCGTCCGAGAGCCGGATGCGGGTGACCGTGTCCGGCTTTCGTATTGTTGGGCGAGACGCCAGGGTCGCTTGGCGTCGGCTTTGCTACCCGTTGCTGACTCGGAGGGCCCCTGATGGCATCAAAACTCAAAGGTGAAGAACTGGAGGCAACCATCGCCTCTGCCGACGTTTGTGTGCTCGACGTGCGCTCGGCCAAGGAGATTGCCGAGTCGGGGACGGCTCCGGGGGCGATCAACGTGCCGATCGACGAGCTCGAGGAGCGCATCGAGGAGGTGCGCACCGCGGTCGGTCGGCGGTCCGTCCTCACGGCCTGAGCAGGCGGAGGACGCGCCGCGCGTGCCGCGGCCCTGCTCGAAAGTCATGGTTTTGAAGTCTCCGGCTCGTGTGGCTTGCGGGACTACGCTGGCGAACGGGTCTTTCCCTCGTCCAACTGATCTGACTGATCGTGGTCGCCGCCGGCGACGCCACTGCCGCGTGTGGCAGCCTGGAGTCCCGGCTGCGAGAGGGTGTTGGCCAGCAGCGCGCTGAGGTGCCACCAGACGAAGCACCAAGCGAGGCCCAGAAGGGTGCTCGTAGCGGCTGCCATCCACAGGCTCGCCGAAGGAGCTCCGACACTGGCGGCCGTACTGAGAGCTTCCGGAACGAGAAAGAGGTCGTCACCCCTGACTGCGCTTCGAATGACCTCGTCGCTCCATCCGGGCAGCCGAGTCGTCAGGATGGATCCGATCTCGTAGGCATCGCCGGTCGCCGAGAGGAACGGTCCGACCGCGTAAGGCAGAGATGCTCCGTAGAGCCAGGGCCACGCCCGTCGCGCCGCCCAGCGCATGAGCCAGACGCCAGGCAGCAGCGAGAGAAGGAACGGTGCGAGCACCGTCGCCAGGTAGACGAGGTCGCTGCCGCCCGTCGAGAACCCGGTGAGCTGACCGGCGTAGTCGCTGCCGACTTCGACGAACGAGAACACTTCGGCGAGAAGCGCGCCACCGTAGAGCGCG
>JANQPS010000935.1 GCA_028285365.1 Thermoanaerobaculia bacterium
CGGAGCAGGCCGAGGCGCGGCTACAACCTTCACCAAATCAGCATCGTCGACTCGCACGTCCTTCCGCTCAAGTTCTTCGTCTCGTTGACCAACCGACAGGGGCTGGCGATCGGGATGAAACGGGAAGTCTGGGGGAAGGTTGTGATTGGTGACCCGGTTGTATTGCACGGTTTCGAATCGGTCGACAAACTGCCGGAGCTCCCGCACTCTCGTTTGCGGATGCAGGGCCCAGAGCGCCTTGAGCACCCCGACCTCCACCTCGGAGACATCGGGGTACCGGGCACGTAAGATTGCAATCCCGCGGTAGACGTGCTCTAGACGTTGCGACTCCTGCACCATTCCAGCGCCGCGGAGCGTTGGACTAGCTCGAAGATCCACGTCGAAAGCGATCCGAGAACTGAAGTCGCTTGCCTTCTCGCTCGGATCTCCTTCTTGATCCTGCGGCAGTGCGGTGCCGGCAAAAACCCAAACACAGGGCGCGAGGTGGAAGCGCTTTCCTCCTCTCCGGTAAACACCATCTTCAAGAGGCTCCAAGAAGAGATCGTAGACGTGAGAGTTCTCTAATCGCGCGTTTATCTCGTCGAAGAACACTAGCAGGGGCTCCCCGCGGTTCTGAGCCTGAACGGTTGCGATATCGTCAAAACAGTCGATCACATCGTCTCGGCGCAACATCGCTGTGATGTTGAACTGACAAGAGTTCATCCCTAGCGAGTTGGCCACTCCCCTGACGAGAGTCGTCTTTCCTCCACCGGGATTCGCAACCAGCATGCATCCAAAGCCGCGTGAGCCCGCGCTATCCTCGACGAACTCCCTGGTTCGGCGGACGAGAGTCGCAATCGACGCTCTCACCCCCTCGACAAGGGAAATGTACCCTTCGACGTCAGACATACCTCGCCATAGTTGGATCGTATGCAGGGGAGACGAACGGGAGCCCTCCCTCGGTCTTGATGCTGGTATGAGCCCGAGACCGCGGCGAGCAAGGCTCCACTCTCTGTCTTCCTCTTCCAAGTCGAACGAGCTGCATCGAACACCGGTATCGGAAGATGCATCGAGCGAAGTGCCATAGTTGGTTTGGACAGACTCTACGGGGTCAGACAGAATCCAACGTTCTTCGCTCACACGCCATTGCTCTGCCTTCTGTATCGCGAAACTCAACCAGTTGCCGAAGTCCTCCGCGTTGACATCCTTGTCGCGGGCCGCAAGCCAGTTTGCAACGAGCGCGCCAAAGTACACGCTGGCCTTGCCAACCCGATCGGGTATGTCGGAGGTCAGGGGATCTGCATGGATAAAGCCCTGACTCATTGGAGTCGGATCCTCGTTCTTCAGGCCCTGGAAGTACGCGATCGTCTGAAGACCGCGCGGAATCGCCACGATCGCCCTCGGGCCCGGAGCTCTAAGGTATCCGCTCTGCCTCAGGTCTCGCTCTGCCCGTCCGAGCAAGACCATACGATCGAAGATGAAGCGATGAGCTTCTGACGACGGTCTGTAATTCCCCCGAACCCATGTTTGAACTTCAGGAACCTGCCGGAGACAGACTTGAGGCAGCAGCAGGACGCGGAGCGGAACTCGAGTTAGCGCTTCCAGCCAAGGCGGGTCCGGCGTTTTCGTGCTGACGAACCACGGCTTGTCAGGGAACTCGCTTGCAAGAGCCTGCATGAGCTGAGGAGTTACAACTCCCTTTCCGAGGTCCTTGACGACAACCGCGTCGACGTCAGAGATCTGCTGGAGGAGCTCCGCCAGCTTCCCGCTCTCCAGCTCCCAAGCATGCACGCCGTCAACAACGGGCGCGACTGGGTGCTCCCAGTCTACTCGCTGAATCAACTCCGGCTCACCACCTCTCGACCGATAGAGACGAATCACTCGAGACGTCCCCACCTCCGGCATGCCCTTCAGGGCTCTTTCCAAGTTGAGGAGCTCCACTCCTGGTGGCTCGGTCGAACCTAAGTTCTTCCCTCTAGGAAGGAAGAACGGGTTGAGCTTCTTTGTTTCGCCCGGGACAAACAAAGCTCGTAGGAACCCCTCATCGCGCCTTGCCCAGACCCCCAGCCCCACCACGTCGAACTTAGGGAATCCAGCCGAGACCTCTTGACCGCCAAATCGCCCACTCCAGTAGAGCGCACGCGCGACTCGACCTACACCACAGAAGTCGAAAACCTCAGCGTCGCTAGGCGTAATCGCCCGAAAGTGGGCAGGCGATGCAGGAGTGCTAGTCCTAGATGAATGAGGCGCGACTGGCCAGTTCTCGTCGACTACCCAGTCCCCGACGGCCAGAACCCGAACACTATCCTCTGAACCGGTCTCGCTAGTGAGCTCCATGGTGTCATTCTGACACAGTGACTCGCTCATCGGCCAACCGACGTTACCGAGGATGTGCCTAGCCAGGCAGATTCGGCAGGTACTCGTCGAGCGACGTGATGCGGCCCTGCGGGTCGACTCGCATGACGACACACACGTCCGGCAGCTCGAGCGTCTGCCCCGTGTGCAGCTCGAGCGTCACGGTGTGCTGCTCGACGATCGCGTCGTCGCCGACGACCCGGCGCACGTCGCTGTAGCGAACGCTCTTCGCCATCGCCTCGACGTTCTTCTGCAGGTCTTCGACCGTGAGCCGGGCGCCGTTCTGCCGGAGCTGCACGCCCGGGGCCAACAGGGCCCCGAGCGCGCTCCAGTCGAAGCTCGAACCCGCCGCGAAGAACGCGTCCGCGATGGCTTCGAGGGAAGACATCAGATGCGCTCGATGATCGTGGCGGTGCCCATGCCGCCGCCCGTGCACATCGTCACGAGGCCGACGTTCTTGTCCTGTCGCTCGAGCTCGTCGACCAACGTGCCGATCAGCATGCCGCCGGTCGCCCCGATCGGGTGGCCGAGCGCC
>JANQPS010000939.1 GCA_028285365.1 Thermoanaerobaculia bacterium
GGAGACCACTATGCGACCTGGCTGAACGTCTTGTGCTTCGGTCTGACGTCCGCTGGCTTTGCGATGCTGCTCGGCGGAGGTCCGAGCGAGGTTTTGGCATCGCTAGTGTGCGGCGTCGTTGCCGGCTTCCTGGCCTGGATCATGGGACAAGGAGATTCGAGCCGGCTCTTCGAGCTCGTGGGCGCTCTCGTGGTGTCGTCAATCGCTACCAGCGCGAGTCACTCGATCGGCTTCAACAGCTCGACCGTCGTGCTCGCCGGTCTCATCGTCCTGGTTCCCGGCCTCACGGTGACCCTTGCCTTCACCGAACTTGCGCAAGGCAGTCTCGTCTCGGGAACGGCACGGCTGTTCGGAGCGATTCTGGTGTTCTTGTGGCTGGGAATCGGAGTTTCGCTCGGACGTGTCCTGTCAGAAGCCATCTTCGGACCTGCGCCCATGATCAGGCCTCAGGCGCTGCCAGAGTGGACTCCCTGGCTAGCGGTCCTGGTGTGCGCACTCAGCTTCACGGTCCTGTTCAGGGCGTCGGCCAGGGATCTCACGCCGATAGCGGGTCTCTCGTTCGCCGTCTTTCTGGTCAGCAGCCTGAGCACACCCTGGCTCGGTCCGGTCGCCGCCGCCTTCTCAGGGTCGTTCGTGGTCGCGCTGGGGAGCAACGCCTGGGCTCGGCTCAGACGTCGCCCGGCACTGATTCTCAGAGTTCCCACTCTGATCATCCTGGTGCCCGGCTCCCTCGGCTACCGTGCCGTCGAGATGTTCTCGACGAACGACGCCCTACAAGGACTGCAGTTCGTCTTCACGATGGCGCTGGTAGCGGTCGCGCTCGCCAGCGGCCTGATGGCCGGCGGTGCCTTGTTGCCACCCCGACAACGACTCTGAGGACTCCGTCGTGAACCCGAGTCGGCTACTCTCTTTCAAGCCGTTTCTTGCCGGTGCGTCTAGACGACGTATCGAGCTCGTCATTCGCCACTCGAAACGTGGCATCAAGGAGCACAAGGAGTCGTCATGAAGATCCATGACTGCAAGCGTCCACTGTCTACATCCCTGCTCTGCGCGTTTCTCTTCTTCAGCCTGGCCGCGGGAAACTGCACCAGCCCGCCCGCACAGGGAGAGTCGTCATCGGCCGAGCCCGGCTCCGTCAGCGAGAGCTCCCAACAGGAGCCCGAACCCACGTTCGAGGCGCCCACTCTGGAAGCTCCCAACGCGCAGCTCGCCTTCGACCAGATCATGGTCGGCGGCCAGCCCACCGAAGCTGATCTCGAGAAGTTGGCGGCCAGCGGCGTCAAGACGATCATCAACATGCGTACCGCCGGAGAACCGGGAAGTTGGGAAGAGGCGCCAAAAGCCAGCGAGCTCGGCATCACGTATCGCGACCTGCCGATTTCGGGAGCTGACGACTTGACGCCCGAAAATGCCCAGGTGCTGGCCGATCTCCTCGGACCCGAAGCCCTTCCAGCCTTCGTGCACTGCGCCAGCGGCAATCGCGTTGGCGGCCTGTTCGCCGTCAAGGCCTTTCACCTGGACGGTAAGAGCCTGGACGAAGCCATGGAGATCGGCGAGAAGTCGGGATTGACGAGAATGGCGCCGGTGGTCCGGGAGCTGTTGGAGGGGGACGGATCGGAGTAGGAGTTGGCCCCGCCGTCCGGATCGCTAGTGCCAGACGTTGAGCGCTGGATCAGGTGGTCGGTACCGGCGTGGGCGATCTACACACTCTTGGGCAGCGGCTGGTTTGGCGAGAGTGGAGCTGTGCTGTACGCCGGGCTTCCAGGGCTGACGGCGCTTAGCTTGATCTTGGCTCACTTTGTCGGCGCAATCGGTAGTCCCCTTGAGAACCCTGGCCCGTTGGCAGCGTGGCTGTTGTCAGCCTTCCTTAAGGTCTTTCCCGGAGTCTTTCTCTGGTATCTCTTGGTGATTCCGCTTTGGGTGAAGGCGGCGCCTCAGAACCCGGGTCCACCTCCATCCGCCTTGCTTATCGTCACCATATCTTTCGTGTTCTGGCTTCAGGACTACCTTCACCTCATGTGGTTGCGTCAGCGTCGATCCGGTAATTCGATGTGAATCAATGAGGCTGCCTTCGGGTGTGCCGGTGCCACCTCGATGTGCTACTGCTGGTGGCAGTGGGTAGGTCCTCGCTGCCTGAGTCGGGGCGCGCCTCTTCGAGCGCTCCAGTGCCACCTCGGTGCGCTACCGCTATCTCGCAGCGCGATAGATCCTTCGCTCCTTCTAGCGCGCGGCGCCCTGGGAGCGCGACAGAAGCCACTTCGCTGCGTTACCGCTGTTTTGCAGCGCGATAGATCCTTCGCTCCTCTTGGTCGCGCGGCGCCGCCGGCGCCGTGCGACCGGAGCTCAGGATTGATCTTTGCGGAGTGCGGGCACCGCACTCCGCGAGATCAATCATCCGCGTACTTGATCTCGAAACGCTGGATCACGAGGCCGGCGATGGTCAGGACAGCGACCGAGAAGATCAGCAGTCCGACGATCGACAAGAAGACGGGCGGCGGATCGGTGACGACCGCAAACGGTCCTTCCGACATGGGAATCGGGATCATTCCCTTGAGGTAGTGGATCACGCTGATGCGCTTGAGCATCGGCGGCAGCAGGAAGTGGAGGGCCTCCCAGCCAAAGACCGCAGCAGCCGGTACCACGGGGTTCTTGAACCACAACCCCAGAATCATGAATACCGAGCCGTAGCCGATACACGCCAGCATGGCGAGCCCGGCGTAGGCCAGCATCTGGCCACCACCAGGACCGTTGAACAGGTCTTCGATCGCCCGCGAAACCCCGAAAGGGGGATAGATCAGCAGGAAGCTGATCACGGTCGTGCCCATGAACAGCACCCACGTGATGGTGAGCCCGGAGACGAACTTGGCGATGACGAGTACTGGGCGCCTGAGCGGCGACAGCAGGTAGTAGTGCAGGCTGCGATCGAGCACTTCTCCCCTGAAGAGGTTGCTGAAGAAAGCAACGCACCCGAAGAAGATGATGCCTCGGAGGATCAGGGTCTGGAAGATCATGGCAAACGCACGACGCGCGTCGGCCAGATTCGCGAACAAAGCCTCTCCGCCAGGGCGCTTCACGAGCACCGTGAACAACATCACGACGATTGGGAGCGACGCGATCGCATAGATCAGCAGGGAACGGCGTCCGAGCAGCGTCTTGCGTAAGTCGATGCGCACCACGGTGAGCACCTGACGGACCCAGAGCGGCCAGCCGCTGGGCAGTTGAGCAGAAGACAAAGAAGCTGGCGCTGGTGCCTGTGCGGTACTCATCGGACTCAGTCCTCTTCCCCAAGGGTGTCACCACCGTCGCCCGAGTCCGCCCTGTCGGCCATGCTGTCGTCACTGAACTCGATGTCACCCGAGCCGCTCGAATCGTCGGCCACGAGATATCGATAGACCGCCTGCATATTGTCGTCGGCTGGGCCCATGGACTCGAGCTCGAGACCCTCCTCGACGACCAGCTCCGCCAGTCGATCGAAGAAGCCGCTCGAATCTCGGGTCCGCAGGTGAATCCCGGCACCGTCCTTGTGCAACTGGATCTCGGTCACGGAATCGCGAGCGAGAATCGCTCTCGCCAGACGCCTGGGCTCGGAACATCGCACCATGATCTGCATCGGCCGCTCCTGGACCTCTTCGCGAACACCCTGGATCTCACCCTCGGCCACGATGTAGCCGTGGCTGATCAGGATCACCCGATCCGAGATCATGTCGACCTCATGCAGGATGTGGCTGGAGATCAGCACGTGCAAACCGCGCTCGGCCTGCTCGCGAAACAGCCCGATGATCTCGGCACGGGCCATGGGATCGAGTCCGTTGAGAGGCTCGTCCAGAACCAGGACCTGAGGATCGTGCGCGAGCGCCTGACCCAGCTTGATCCGTTGCCGCATTCCCTTGCTGTAGCCGGCGATGCGTCGATTGGCGGCTTCGGTCATGCCAACCCGCTCGAGTGACTCTTCGGTCATGCGTTTGACGTCTGCCGGGGCGTAGCCGTGCAGGCTCAAGAAGCTACTGATGAACTGCCGCCCCGTCATCCCGCGTGGAAACGAGTCGAACTGGGTGCAGTAGCCAACCAGGCGAAAGAGGTCCTCCGGCTGCGACGGCTCGAGCCCGAGAATCCTCAGGCGCCCCTGGGTGGGCCTGATCAGACCCGCCAGCAGATTCATGAGTGTCGTCTTGCCGGAGCCGTTGGGGCCGACGATGCTCGTGATGCCAGGCTCGATGTCGAGATCGACACGATTGACTCCCAGCACCTCACCGTAGAACTTGCTGACGTTCTCGAGCTGGATCGTCTGCGTCGTGGCCGCTTTCATCACGTCCGCGCTCAAGAGATCACCTCGAACGCCCGAATCCGGCGGTGCAAGAGGAACAGGCTGAAGCCGGCGAACACCGCGAGGAAGAACCAGGCGACAAACACGGGTAGCTCTGAGCTCGATTCGACGCCAAACAGCTGGCTGAAGACTCGCGAGGCCAGGTCATCGAAGACGATGATGCTTCCCCACCAGGTGTCGTAGAGCAGCTTGAAGACGGTACCCAACGCCGAAAGAACGATGATCGATCCGACGAACGCCATGGTGGCGAGTGGCTTCCACTTGACCCAGGCGGAAACTGCCAGCGCGAAAATCGACAGCACCACGATCCACACCCAGGATCCGAAGAACACCCCGATGCCGATCTGGAGATGGTCGACGAACCACGATCCTCCCGCGAGGTACGACTGCAAGAAGAAGAGGAAGAGCCCCGGAACCCACGTGACCGCCGACGCCAGGAGCAAGACGACGGTCAGCTTGCCGAGGATGTAGTCGCTCTTGTTGAGTGGCCGCGACAAGTAGAGAGGCATGGCGTTGTTGCGCAGATCGGGCGAGATCAACGCCGGGCCGACGATCATGATCAGCACGAACGAGATGGCGGTCTGCGGCCGGAGCACACCCCATAAGAAGAAAGTCGTGTCGATCTCGATGAGGTCCAGCGCCGAGAGGTCGAGAATCGTCAGGGCCTCGATGTTGTAGTGCAGATAGATCAGCACCGCGCAGGCCAGCGGCCAGACGAAGCACAAGACGAAAAAACCGGTGAAGAGACGGGACCTGAAGACGTCCTGCAGGCTGTAGCGCGAGATCACGAGGAACCGCTCCCAGGCGCTCGTCGTGGGCCCCGAATAGCCTTTGTAGTTGCGACCGTAGACAGACATGCGAACTCCTACGCCGAACCGTCGCCGAGAGAAACGGCGGCGGGTTCGTCTTCCATCGCCTTCAGGAAGATGTCTTCCAGGGAATCACGCTTGAAGTCGACGCGGCGGATCTGGATCTGGGTTTCCGCAGCGGCGGCGTAGAGATCCTTGATCTCGACCTGCTCCGGTAGCACGGCCTTGAGGCGCCTGCGGTTCTGGACTGCCACCTCACAACCGAGCTGGCGCAGCGCGGCAGCAAAGCTCGACTGAGCGTCGTCGTCACCGCGCGCGCGATCCCGATTGTTGGTCTCGATCTCGAGGAACTTGCGATTGGCGCGACGCTCTTCCTCCAGGTTGCAGTAGCTGGCGATTCGGCCCCGCTTGAGGATGACCGCTTCGTCGGCACACTCTTCGACGTCGCGCAGGAGGTGCGACGACATGATCACGTGCGCGGCACCGCTGTCGCGGATCTCACGAATGAGCCGGAGCATGCGTACTCGGGCCGGCGGATCGAGGCCGTTGGTGGGCTCGTCGAGGAAGATCAGCCGCGGACCGTGAACGATCGCCTGAGCGAGCTTGACCAGCTGCTTCATGCCCAGGGAGTAGGACTCGAGCTTGCGATAGCGCGCCTCGCCCAGACCGACGTAGAAGAACACCTCGTGCGCGCGCTCGAGAGCCTGGCGAGGTGGCAGACCGGAGATCTCGCCCATCATCCGAACGAAGCGCACACCGGACATCCCACCGATGAAGGCGTCACGCTCGGGCATGTATCCGATCAACTGTCGGATCATCTTGCCGTCGGTGTTGATGTCGTGACCAAACACCCGGGCCGTACCCGCCGACGGCTTGTAGAACCCCAGCAGGGTATGGAGGAGGGTGGTCTTGCCTGCGCCGTTCGGACCCAGCAGTCCGATGCAGCGCCCGCCAAAACCACCCCGGAGCTCCTTGAGCACCTCGTGACGGCCAAACCGCATGGAGAGGCCGTCGAGTTCGATGACGTTACCGGCAGGGTCGTCATTGGCGACGACCGGACTCGCCGCCGGGCTTTCGGTTGCGTGAGACCGGACGCCTGCCTGCGCAGGCTCTCGGTTCTCGGGCTCAGCCTCGGCGACTGCAGTCTCTACCAATTCATGTCTCCCAACGAGTCCAGATCCATGTTCGACATCATGGCACCCAGCCCGAAAACCGAACCCAATCCGGAGAAGGGCACCATGCTCGGGCTGTTGCTGACCAGGCGGATGCGCTGTTCTTCCCCGTACAGGCAGTAGAGGGACGGACCAGAGCTCTGCGTCAAGTCACCAATCAACGAGTCGAACTGTAGCTGCTGTTCTTCAGTCAGACCGTCTGGCCGCGGCAGCCTTTCGACCAGCGAGCTCAGGGTCTCACCGATGCGGTTGTAGGCCACAGCGGAGAAGTCGAGGTAGCTGTCGGTTGGCAACAGCTCCTGGAACCCGGCCGTCGCCGTGATCGCAGTGCCGCTGTCGCGGTACTGGATCGCCTGCTCGAGGAGTGCCGTGGAGGGAGCCATGACCAGATATCCGTCTACGTAGGTGTAGTGAGTCGTCAGTCCGTCGACCGGAGAGCCTTCGGGAAGGTCACCCGATAGCGAGTAGAACGTGCGCCCGTCGATCTCGGTTTCAGAAACTTCCACGGCGACACCCTCGGAGCTCGCTCGACCCACCAGCGTTTCGATGGTGGTCTGCAGTCTGACCTCGTCATAGACCTCGACGACGGCCTTCCACGACGGCACCGGCAGCGCGGGCCCGTCGATACCGAAGGCGAACTCGCCGCCCAGCGGTGCCACGAGATCTTCGCGCAGATCGAGGCCGGTCTCGTCGGAGAAGATGTCCAGGCCGTCGTCGACACCGTGCTCGGAGTCGCTCTCGTCGTCTTCCTGAGTGCGTGCGAAGT
>JANQPS010000942.1 GCA_028285365.1 Thermoanaerobaculia bacterium
CCCAGCCCCGATATGGGAGAGGAAACTCGTCGGCTACATAGTCGATGGCCGGGTCGACGCCAACGTGAGCAAAAACCTTGCGAGAGAGTGAGTTGAAGAAGGTCTGAGCGACTTCGAAGTCGTCACGCCCCAGGATCGACGCCGTGTAAGCGTCTTTCATGGCGCTCCAGTGCGCGCGATCGAGGACACAGTCGCCTAGCTCGGTGCGCAGAGTCCTGACCGTTTCGTCCACGATCTGCGGGTGCAGCTCCATGCGCGCGACCGAGTCGCGCCGGATGCCTTCCCAGTCGCAGCTCTCGAAGCGCTCCCGCGTGCGCCGCGTCAGGACCCGGAACTGCTCGTGGTAGCGGTCGAACCCCTCGTGGGCGATGGCGGCGCCACGCTTGGAAAGGTCAGCTGAAGGCATGAAGGAGCGCCCCGCAGAGACCAGGGCTCGATCGGCTCATGGACGCAGGTGCACCTGGCCGTCTTTCATCACGAAGTCCACGTCCTGGAGTTCCTTGATGTCGGCGATGGGATCGCCATCGACGGCGATGAGATCGGCGACCTTGCCGGTCTCGAGTGTTCCGTGAGAGTCGCCGATCCCGAGGATCTCTGCATTGGTCCGAGTCGCAGACTGGATTGCCGCCATGGGGGGCATACCCGCTTCGACCATGTATTCGAACTCTTTGGCGTTGTCGCCGTGAGGGCAGACGCCGCAGTCGGTTCCGAATGCGATCGGCACACCGGCCTTGAAGGCGGCCGAGAACGTCTCTTGGATGACCGGGCCAATCGCTGCTGCCTTGGGACGGATGATCTCAGGGAAGTACCCGGGGATCTTGGCCTTGTCGGCGACAAATCGACCAGCGGAGATCGTCGGCACGAAGTAGGTGTCGTGCTCTTTCATCATCTCGAAGGCCTCGGCGTCCATGAAGGTTCCGTGCTCGATGGTCTTGACTCCGCCGAGAATGGCGCGCTTGATGCCATCGGTCCCGTGTGCATGGGCTGCGACGTGGAAGCCATAGTCGGACGCGGTGTCGACGATCGCGCGGATCTCTTCGACGGTGAACTGAGGGTTCTGGCCGTTTTTCGCCAGCGACAGGACACCTCCGGTGGCGGTGATCTTGATGACGTCGGCACCTTCCTTGTAGCGCTGGCGGACGGCCTTCTTTGCGTCTTCGACCGAGTTGACGACACCTTGCATGGGACCCGGATCGGTCGTGAAGCGAGCCGCTAGGCCATTGCTGGGATCTCCGTGGCCGCCCGTCGATGCGAGGCTCGCCGTGGCGGCGAAGATCTTCGGGCCCGAGATGAGACCTGCGTCGATTGCGTTGCGAAGAGCGATGATGACGGTCGGGTCGGATCCCAGGTCGCGGACCGTCGTGAAGCCGGACATCAACGTAGTTTCCGCGTACTTGACACCACGGATGGTGTAGTCAGGCGGGTTGAGCGACATGCGCTCCAAGTAGGTGCCCGGCGAGGACTGGGAGGTCAGATGCACGTGCATGTCCATCAGTCCAGGCAGCACGGTGTGCTCTTTGAGATCAATCACCGTGTCGGAAGACTCGGCTCGGAGATACCCACTCTCCACGGCGCTGATGCGCCCTTCTACGATGACCAGCGTGACGCGTTCTCGGGCGCTGTTGGCCACTCCGTCGATCAGTGAACCAGCGTGAATGAGCGTGCGTTGGGCCGAGACGGCCGACGTCAGGAGGCATGCGCCCACGAGAAGCGCCAGAGCCGTGGCTGAAAGAGTGCGAAGACGGGACGGTTGCGGCTGAAGGTTGTGCACTTGGCACCTCCTGAAAGCGACGCTGGAGTGAGCTGGAGTGGACAGTGGAGTGAACAGTACAGTGGGGTGGACGGTGGAGTGACTGTGTACAGCTCTCGCGGCGTCGTTGGGTGTGGCTCGGGTGTGTTTGCCAAGATGTTGCGGTGCGCCGCACGGCCGGCGGGCTGCATTGACCTGCGGATGACCGAAGGGTGCACCGGACCCTAACACCGGCTGGACCTGGCTCCGGGGTGTGATCTGTGTCGATGCCTGCCGGGATGAGTCCGACTGGGTGACGACTCTAGGGCACGGATGTCGACCAGCGCTCGAGTCCGCCGGTCTCGAACAGGTCGACGAAGACTGGTGCCTGCACGTTGTTGGGCACGCAGTTGTACGTCTCGCCGATGCGCTCGCCCGTGTCGATCACCTCGAAGTCGGTGACCTCGACCGCAGACGCCCCGTCGGTGTCCCAGAAAACGTGAGGGCCGAACCCGAGATCAGCCCAGCTCGTGTCGGTGTAGAGATCACTCTCTGCCGTCAAGGCCACGTTGCCCCCGTCGGAGAGGACGATGCCGTAGCGCTTCATCGTGTTCAGGATGACCTTCGCTGCGGTGCTGTAGCCGGTGTCGTCGAAAGAGGATTTGAGACGGAGGCGCACGCCGTAAGGCACGGATCCGACAGGGCCGCTCGGGCCGCCCGCATGAGTTGCGGGTCGCACGTAGAGCCTTCCGTCGACCCCGCCTAGGGAGGGATCGTTGGCCATGTACGCGTTGGGCAGGATGAAGCGGATCGCGTGGCCGATGTCGCCCGCGCCCGAGGCGTCCTGGGCGAGTGACGCGGCGATCTCGTCGGCATTGAAGAGCAGCGGCGCCATTGGAAACCCGGCAGCGTCGGCGCTGGTGCAGTGGTCCCCACGAAGATCGTCGGGATAGATCGCGTCGAGATGCCAGACAGCCAGGCAGAGAGTTTCCAGGGTCGAGCCCGTGCCTGCCGTCGAGGCGTAGGCTTCGAACAGGGTGTCACCCTGAACGACGAGGAGGTGACAGTCAGCTCCGGTGTGGTTGCAGGTGATGTCTCCGAGAGTCGTCTGACCTTCGATCGTGGCGTTCGTCGGTACCGGCATCGTGCTGCCCAAGGGTTCGCAGTCCGGTGCGTAGTAGCCGCCGGGGTGTTGCACGATGGTGCGGGTGGGGGAGTTGGCGGCGGCATGGACGACGTGGAGGCTGAAGTCGATCTGCATGCGCCCGAGACCCCACCCACCGAGTCCCGAGAGGGTGGCGATCATCGACGCGGAGTCGGGATGTCGGGGAGCACTCTCGATGCTCTCCATGAAGACAGACTGACGCAGAAAGCTCGGCAGCTCCTCCGCGGCCAGAGGGGCGGAGATTGGTGCGACGAGCGCAAGGACGACGGCAGCGAGCCGCAGTCGGAGGGACCTGGCCGCACCTGACGGGGTGCTGGATAGGGCGGCCGATGAGATGACGGGACGTGAAACAGTGGAACGAGAAAAGATCCCCATCCGACCAGTATATCGCCGAATGGCAATGAGTCACTGGCTGGTCAGCGCCGCCTAAGCGGCCCCGCCCAAAACTGGAGAACGTAGCCGGATAGCTCTGCTCAGTTTCCGGGTTTCCACAGCAGACCTGAGATCAGTAGGACGGTACCGCGAATGCCGTCGAGCAGGAGGACCTGAAGGGAACCGCCGAGGGCCCAGGCGGACAGGGCGACGATCCACAGGGTGACTGCGCAGAGGATTCCGAGCGCGCGACCCTCGCTTCGATCGCGCCAGGACCACCAGGCCGCGAGCAAGACGAAGAGGGACAGCGAGAGGACGGCTGAACCCAGGACGGCGATCAGGAGATCGAGGCCCTCCGCATCGCTCGGCGGTACACCGAAGGTCTCCATCATGGCTCGAGGAGCGATCAAGGTGTTCAGGCCGAGGCCTGCCGTGACCAGCCCGGAGAGGGCTAGGACGACCACG
>JANQPS010000957.1 GCA_028285365.1 Thermoanaerobaculia bacterium
CCCTCGCCAGTCCGTGGTTTTGGGCAGGTGCGGTACTGGTTGCCGCAGGCACGGTGGGAGCTGTCCTGTTCTTCACTCGAGAAGGAGCCCCCCCGGTGATCGAAGACGATGTGTTCGGCGTCACCGAGGCTCTCGTTCGGTTCTAGATTCCCAATCTCTCATCATCCCTCGAGGGAGTGGTCGGTCTTGGCGACGCATGGCGGCCTTCCGCTAAGTCGCGACCGACTAGCACTACTTGATTGGCCTGATCGTATGTGATCCAAACTATGGATGGCACGCACGTACGGCACATTAGAACAGCACCTCGAGGAGTTCCTTGAGGATCACCTTGACGGCTTGGAAAACGAGGAGCGTGTAGAGGCGCTCACCTGGTATTGCCAGGGACTGGGCATCTCGACACCGGACAAGACGGTTCGCTCGATGGCTCTCGCACAGTCTCCCGATGGCATGGAAGGCCGTCGACAACGCATGCAGCGGGCGGTGACCCAGGGTCGTTTCTCACACGAAGAGGTTTTCGAGCGACTGCAGACGACCGTCTTCGGGGGAGTTGCAGGTGATATCGATGCCTATGCAATCGATGACACCGGTATCGCGAAGAAAGGCACCAAGTCTCCTGGAGTGCATCGTCAGTACTCAGGGACCATGGGCAAGATCGACAATTGCCAAGTCTTGGCCTCGTTGCATGCGGTGAGTGACGAATTCAGCGCATGTCTTGGTGTCGAGCTCTTTCTTCCTGACGCATGGACAAACGACAAGAAGCGTCTGGATGAGGCCAAGGTGCCAGTCGATCGCCGAGAGCATCGAACCAAACCGCAGATTGCCATTGAGTTGTTGAGGAAAGCTGTTGAAAACGGTGCACCGCGACGACCCGTGGTAGCGGATGCGGGGTATGGTGACAGTCGCAGTTTTCGTGATGCGATTGCTGAACTCGGACTCGACTACGTTGTTGCTGTTTCTGCAAACACGACTGTTTGGCCCCCAGGCGCCCAGCCGCGGGTACCATCGAGCGCCGGCAAGGCCGGCCGCCCCTTCTCTTTTGAGTACGACCCGAAAGGGAAACAGCCTGAGCGTGTCGACGCGATCGCCAAGCGGTACTGGCGCGCCCGGAAATTTCGCAGAGTCGTGTGGCGTCAGGGCTCGAAGAAGCGTTTAGAAGCGAAATGTCTCGCGCTGCGAATCAAGAGTGCCGAGGGAAGAACAAAGGGCCGCCAAGCGAGCGACGATATGTGGCTGCTCATTGAACGCGATGAATCACGCGACTCTGGCTTCAAGTACTACTTCTCTTCTTTCCCAGAGAGCGTCTCGCTAAAGCGTCTCGTTCGAATCGCAAAGGTTCGTTGGCGGATCGAGCGCGACTACCAAGACCTCAAACAGAATCTGGGCTTCGACCGCTACGAAGGAAGGACGTGGGGCGGACTTCATCGGCACATTGCCATGGCCGCTCTGCTTCACGCTTTCCTCTCCATCTACCGAGAGGCTTTTTCCCCCGAACCAGATGAAACCGTGGACATGGTCACAGTTTCAGAAGGCTCTAGCGCTCGTTCTCATCAAATGGAGCGGGCGGTGCCCGACCTGTCGGCAAGAATTCACTGAACGCATCCAGCGAAGGGTGATCAAGTAGTGCTAGAGGTTATCTCATAATCTCCGGCGAGGTCGCGGATCTTGGTGAAGCCGGGCGGCGTTCCGCGGGGCGGCCTTCCGCCAAGTCGAGACCTCCATTCGACTAATTGAGCCCTTCGCCGGTGGCACGGATGATGTTGACGCCACTGGGAATACGAAAGCTGAACTTCTTGTCCGGCACCTTGGCCTGAAACTGAACGTTATCGAACTCGTACTCG
>JANQPS010000958.1 GCA_028285365.1 Thermoanaerobaculia bacterium
CCGCCGGGTGTTCTTGGAGTGTCAGGAGTTCTTCAGTTCCGAGACGCGACGCCAGAAACAGACCGCCTCGATCTCCGACCGCCGTGAGGAGTTCGTTCAGCTCCGGCTCCCACCACGGTCGGAGAGTGTCGATCGTCTCGCCGAGCACGTAGTCGAGGTAGTAGTCCATTTCGTGGTCGAGGACCCCTAGAGCGGAGCGTGTCGACTCCACCGATGGCAGGTAGCTCAAACCCAGGAGGGCCTCCAGACGGACTCGCGGAAACGGATCGTGAACGAGCTCGGACAGCCTCGCTTGCGCCCGCGGTAGTCGATCGCGCCAGAACCGCAGGACGCGGGTCGCCGCGGCACGAGCCCTCGGTTCGGGCGACTCCAGAATCCTCTGGAGCAGTGCTTCGTCGACGACGTTCAGGCTCTGATGCAGCCAGAGCACCTCCAACCGGAGGCGCTCTGCTTCGCTCCCCTCACCCAGCCCCTCCAGCCACCTTCGAGCGCTCGCCAGGACTGAGGCGTGATCGCGCGTCCTCAGTTCCCCACGAACCCTGTAGCGCAGGCGATCTTCATAACTGCCGAGCGCTCGAATCAGCTCGTCGACCGACGCCGCATCAGCGTCGAACGGCTCCAGGAGCGGTCGTGTTTCATGGCGAATACGCCAGATCCGTCCGTGACCGCTGTCCCGACGTTCGTCACGCAGCGAGTACTGCATGTGGCCGATCAGCGGGTTGAACCAGTCGACGATGTAGAGCGCCCCGTCCGGCCCGAACTGGAGGTCGACTGGGCGAAAGTTGATGTCCGTCGAATAGACAAGGGGCTCGACCTCCTCCGAGGTGAAACCCGAACCCTCCTCGATCACCCGATGCTGCTTGATGCCCTGAAAGCCGATCGTGTTGTTGATCAGGAAGTTGCCCTGGACGTCGTCGGGAAAGTGCCCGCTTCTGACGAGCTCACATCCTGCGGTCGGCCTGACGACCGACGTGAAGACCTTCATTCCGCGACGCTTGTCCGGATAGATGGCGTTACCCGAAATGGCCGTCCCGAAGTAGTTCGAGCCGCCGGAAGCGTCAGCCAGGAAGCTCTGCCCCCAGCGATCGAAGACATGCCCCCATGGGTTGGCGAACGGGTAGGACACAAAAACTTCGAGCCAATGTCGCTTGGGTTTGAAGCGAAACACGCCCGCGTCGACGAGACGAACCGGCCCGTAGGGCGTCTCGACCTGGGAGTGGTGAAACGTTCCTTCCTGAAAGTAGAGCGCTCCAGCAGGGTCCCATGTGAACGCGCTGATCGAGTGGTGGCTGTCTTCCGTACCAAAGCCGTGCAGCAGCACTTCGGAGCGATCGGCCCGGTCGTCGCCATCGGTGTCTTCCAGAAACACCAGGTTCGGCTGTTGTGCGACGTACACTCCCCCGTCGCCGATCTCGAAACCCGTCGGCAGATGCAGTCCTTCCGCAAAGACGGTGTGATGGTCGGCGCGTCCGTCGCGATCGCGGTCTTCGAGAATTACCAGTTGGTCACGTGGCTCCTCGTCTGGCAGACGCTGCGGATACGTGGGCATGGTGGCAACCCACATCCGTCCGCGGGCATCGAAGG
>JANQPS010000964.1 GCA_028285365.1 Thermoanaerobaculia bacterium
GTTCCGGGCCGGAGCAGATAGCTGATCGGTTCATCGGAAGACTGGACTTGGGCCACGGGCCCCTCGGGAAACATCCAGACGCCGGTCACTACCAGTTCACCGATCAAGAGACCGGGCACGCCCTCGGGGCGCGGGCCGGTCTGCCGTTGAACGGTGTCGGCGACACGCAGCAGTGAACGGAAGGGGTCACGCCGACCGCCGGGGTCGTAGACGAATCCCGTGTCGATGCTCGCTTCGCCTTCCTCGAGCAGGTTCTCGATGACTGCCAGATCGCTGTCGGACTCGTCCGCAGCCGGCTCGCCTCCCTCGAGGAAGTCGAGGTCATCGCCTTGAGTCTCGGCAGACGCTGGGCCTTCCGGAGGCTGATCCGAGTCCTGCGCGTGCGTTGGCGCTACGTCCATGACGAGGACCGCAAGTAGGCCGACAAGACCGTGGCGCATCTTGATCGTACGGATCACGGGGTCGCTCCTTCCTCGGTCACGGCATCGTTGTAGATGAACGTCTTGCCGAGGAACTCGGTGCTGATGGTCCGCGCCGGCGACTGGTCGTTGATCGCGTTCACTCGCAGGGTGTCGACGTTGAAGATCCTCTCGTATCGGCTCAGCCGATCAAAGAAGCGGGCGAGATTGTGGTAAGTGCCACTCAACGAGATATTGATCGGCCACTCGTTGAAGTACTCCCGTTCGATCTCGCCGCGCGGCTGGAAGCGGCTGATGGACAGATCCTCTTGGCGAGCGAGCGCCTGGACCTGATCCATGATCTTGTCGACATCACGCCGCTCGGGAAGGATCGTTAGAAGCTTGTCGAGATCCTCACGAAGGCGCTGAACCCGAGCTTCGAACTGTTCTTCCTGGGCCGCCGCAGCTTCTCCACGCCGGATCTGGGACTCCAGGTCGGCGATGCGGCTCTCTTGGCCCGCGATCTCACTCTTCATTGGCGAGTACATGAACCGGTTGGCCGCGAACAGCGCAACCCCGACCACCAGGACGCCGATCAGCAGTCCGTGCCACCAGGGTTTTCCTTCTAGACCTGTTTCCATCTCAGCTTCCGTGTTTCGCTTTCGTTGCGCTCATCGGGAGGACGCCGGCTAGGACGTCGCATCCTCCTCGAGAGACGCGGGCCGCTCGATCCGCAGGGTGATCCGATAGCTGAAGGTGTCGCCTCGCTCCTGCGAGTCGTTCAGTTCGGGCTCCATGAACAGCGACGAATCGTCGAGCGCCTCGATGAAGTTGGAGATCGCGTTGAAGTTCAGCGCCTGACCGTCGATCTGAATGCGCTCACCGTTCTGGTCGAGTCGGTTGATCCAGAGCAACTCCGGCAGAGCACGCGAGATGGTGTCCATCATCTGAACGGGGCCGCGCTGGTTGTCCTTGAGCTCGGTGATCACCTCGATCTTGCGCTCGAGCTCCGCCGCCTCGCGCTCGTAGGCCTCGACGCGATTGATGATCTCCTGCAACTCGTTGACTCGCCGTTGCCGCTCTGCGATGACATCGCGGTTGTCGGAGATCGTTCCGCGCAGGGTCCACCAATAGATGCCGCCGACGATCAAGCCGAGCACTACCGGGACGAGAAGCCAGTACACCGCGGCGTTCTCTCCCGACATCATCTCCTCGAGGAGCGGGCCTCGAGAAGTGGGAGACTTGGCGACGACCGGCTTGCGGCCCTCTCCGACGAGATTGATGCGAATCATCTTCGGTCAGTCTCCGATCTTCCGAATGGCGAGTCCGACGGAAACAGCCATCATCGGCGCCACCGACCGGATCCAATCGCCATTGAAATCGCTTTCGCGAAAAGAGATGCGACGAAACGGATTCATGAGTTCCGCAGGCACGGAGAAGCGTTCCCGGAGGGCCTCCATCAGGTTGGCAGTCAGGGAGCAGCCACCGGACAGGACCAGTTCACTGACCGCGCCCTCGGAAGATGTCGCGCCGAAGAAGTCGAACGTCTTCTGTACCTCGGATGCCATCTCGCCGGCGACCGACTCGAGAACTGGACGGGCGTCACTGGCCGAGTATCGATCGACGTTCTCTCCACGCTTGAGCGCTTCCGCTTGATCGAACGAGAGGTTGAACTCGCGCTGCAGCGCCTCGCTGAACTGGTTGCCACCGAAAGAGATGTCGCGCCAGAAAACACTCGTCCCGCGCGCCAGCACGTTGATGTTGGTGACACTGGAGCCCATGTTGACCAGGGCCACGACCTTCATCGGATCGAGGTCGTAGTTGAGCTCGTAGGCGTCCTGTACCGCGAAAGCATCGACGTCGACGAGCGCGGGAACGCGACCGGCCTGGCTGATCACGGAGACGTAGTC
>JANQPS010000973.1 GCA_028285365.1 Thermoanaerobaculia bacterium
ACCTCGCCAACGACACGTTCGACGAGGCCAACGACCGGTCCACTGGTGACGCTCCCGTCACCACCAGTGCGCAGGCCCAGCAGCCACCAGCTCGCCACCCCGACGAGCAGGGCAGCGGCCGCGGCAAGGAGGCCAGGCAAGACTCTGGAAGAGGAGCTCGCCGAGCTCTCGGAGGTCGAGTTCGAGACGGACGAGCGATCCACTGGAGGCCAGTCACGCGCCGGCAAACCAGGTCCTGGAGTGGCGCCGTGCCGGGCTTGCCACTCTTTCTTGACCGCGGCCCGTATCTCCAGAAGGTCGTCTTCGGGCAGCGATTGCGGCTCGCCAGCGCCCCGAACGAGCTCCGCCAGCCGAACCTCGTCCAGCGGCTTCGAGGACCTCGACATGTCATGGTCCGACATCAGGGACTCACCTCCAGCGCGCGAAGTCGAGTCGGCGGCTGCGAGGCGTCGCGCTGCACGCGCTCGTAGGCCTTTCGGAAGGCGACTCGGGCCCTGGTCAATAGCGACTCGGCAGCCTTTTCGCCGACACCCAGCCGATCGCCAATCTGGCTCACTGGGGTGTCTTCGACGTACTTCCACACCAGAGCAGTGCGATGCCTGTCCGACAGCTGATCGAGGGTCATGTGAACGAGCAGCGACTGTTCGTCTCTGAGGAGACTCCACTCGGGCCCGTCGGGTGCCGAGTGGAGTGGTAAGGCGGCCTGCTCGAGCGCGTCATCCTCTCTGCCGGCGACCTCGACGCGATGTCTAGCGGAGCGAAAGTGCATGGCGATCTCGTTTCGACAGATGGTGCAAAGCCAGGTCAACACGGATGATTCGCCTCGAAAGGTGCTCAGCTTCTCCATCGCCTTCGTCAGGGTCGTTTGCACGATGTCTCGTGTGAGTTCTCGATCACCTCGAGCGCGGCTCTGCGCGAACCGGTAGACAGCGGCAAAGTACTCCTCGGCGAAATCGTCGTAGGCGTCCTCGTCGCCAGCCAACATGCGGCGTACCAGCTCCGACTCTTGCGATTCCCGCACTCGAGCTCCAGTTGGTTCGAATGGTGGCGTCATCTCGCCCGGTAGCGGCGGGACCCACAGGTCCTCGTGACCGTCACCGGAGGCACTTCCAGGAGGCCACTCGGGCCAGACGGGGTAGCGCCTCAATTCCTGCTCGCCAATTCTGATGCATCAGAGGGCCGATTCCTTCGCCTGATCACACGGTCCAGCCAACCATCACGGCGACCGGCTGAAACCCTATGAGTCCCCGCCCGTCAATCTCACTAGGAACCAATTCGTCAAAGCCTCGGCGACCCACGCAACACTCTTCCCATTCGCCACGGAGTCCCACATGCTGACCTTCGCCACGGCCCTTGCGCTCAGCCTCTTCGTCGTTGCTGACTCACCTACCGACCTCCCCGAGTTCAGCGACGAGATCTTCGTCGTGGGCGACGGCCCGCTGGTCGTACCCGTCACTCCCGGGGACTCGGTCCACGTCACGTTCGGAGTTGGCGAGCTGGAGATCCGGGCCGCCGATGCTCACGAGGTCAGGGCCGAGGTCGAGCTTTCCTGTCGCCGGGTGGCGACCGAGCGGTGCGCGAAGTACCGCAAGCGGCTGAAGGTGGAACCCGTCGTCACGGAAACCGGGCTCGAGATTCGCATGACGGGGCTGCGTCGGCAGATCTTGCGCAGACTCGAAGTGACGGGCCGCGTTCGGGTTCCCAAGGACTCCCCCCTGGCCGTGAAGATCGGGATCGGGGCTGCCGACATCCAAGCCGGGGAAGCCGACGTCGCGGTACAGATGAGGATCGGCGACCTGCGGATCTCCAAACCGCGGGACTCGGTGCGCTCGGTAGCGGTCAGAACCGGGATCGGGGACGCCTCGGTGCGCGTCGCCGGCGAGTCGACGCACACGCAGCGCATGCGCCTGATCGGCGCCCGCGCCAGCTGGGCAGGCGAAGGGGCCGACGACGTCGCCGCGAGACTTCGGATCGGCGACGCTCGAGTCATCCTGGTCGACTGACTCGGCTCTGGGCTCTCACTCCGAGATCTGGCTCAGGGTTCGCCGGTGATCTCGCGCCAAATCGTCTGGGCGCGCTCGAGCAGGTACGGCAGGTCCTCCTCGAGCAGAAACCCATCCCCGATGAGCTCGAGGGCCGCCCTGGCGTACAGCCCGAGGTACTGCTCGAGTCCCGAATAGCGCTCCGCGACCGACAGACGAGGATCCCCGTTCTCCTCTCGCTGTTCGGCGTCGACGGCGAACGGCAGGAAGGCCCCGCGAAAGTCCGCGAGCTGATCGGGGGATCCGACGTCCTGCGAGCGCCAGTTCCACGAGGTGTAGGTCGCCAGCGGCACCTCGACCTCCGGTAGGCGGACACCACCCAGCTCGTTGCCGTCGGAATCGACCTGAGGCACCAACTGGGGAAAGGCTCGACCCACGATCGGTGGCTGCTCGTCGACGATACCCTGTGCCAGGAAGCGAGGGCCATAGTCCACTCGATACGCCTCGTGCGCGCGCCTCGGGACCTCGATGCGAGGAAGCTCCGGAAAGCGATAGCCGTCAACGAGAGTCATGGAGCCGTCATCGAGCTTCGGAATCCGACTTGCCGGCGGCTCGCGCCCATCGATCACCCACTCGTCGAGTCTCAGCAGCAGCGCCCGCAGGAGCGGTAGAAAGTCAGCCGGGTTGCCAGGGTGGCGAGTGCCAGCCGGGCGCGGTGGGAAGGCATCGACGAAGTGTTGTGTCGATGCGAAGTGGTAGGCCCTCACCCGCTCTGCGGGAGCCACGTCAATGCGGCCGTCTACCGAGCTGTGGATGAGCCCCGCAGCTCGCCCCCAGTATTCGTAGCCGGTGTTCGTCATGAACACACGAGGCAGGGTGGCCTCGTCGACAGCCGAGTTCTCGAGGAGTCCGTCGACTCGACCCGTCTCGTCGTCGATCTGGGCGCGGTCCGTGAACGGGAAGATGTCGGTCGGATAGAAGAACGCCGAAAACGGGTGAGCGTCACGCGAAGCCTGGGCGAAGCGGTGATTGAAGCTGCCCCTGCCGGCGCCGGCGGTGTGGATCAGCATGGCGTCGAACGCCGCGCGACCTTCCAGATCTCTGTTGAACCCCTGATACAGAAACGTCCGCAGGAATCGTCCGGTCTGTGAGATCCCCATCGCCAGCGCTCGTTCGCCCCTGATCGGGCTCTCGGGGTCGTGCTTGCAGTACGCGGCAAAGTCGCGCATCGCCGCGAAACCAAGCCCGCTGATCGCGGGATGGCGCGCCACGTAGACCGCCTCGTAGATCTTGCCGGGCACAAATCCCTCGAGATCGTCCAGGACGATGAACCTCGGATCCGGCACCGTCTCACCGTCGACGGCTCGAGCAAACTGCCAGCTGTCGCGCGGCATGACTCGGCGAGGCGCGAGACGCGTCGAGCGTACGGTCAGCTGATTGCGCGGATCAGCGATCTCCGCCACCGGATAGGCAATGTGACTGCGATTTCCGAGTCCCAGCATCGGCTCGGAGCTCGGAAAGACGTGATCGGCTCGGACGAGCCCTTCGAGGGTCGGATCGTCGACGAAGACAGTGTGCAACCGCAGCAGTCCATCCCGCTCGGGTACGTCCCATTGCCACCCGAGCCAGACGAGCGTGAAGCCACGAGACAGCAAGAAGGCGTCTCCCGCGTCCTCCATGGTCCGCGGATCGAGGCCTCCCGCGGCACCGCGCTGGAAATATCGGAAGATGGCCTTGCCACCTCGATTCGGTACCTCGAAGAAGAGAGTGCCCCGTCGCTTCTCGGGCGAGCTCGGTTGCAAGACGTAGAGATCCGACGAGAAGTGGACGCGGCCGTCGCTGGAACGCGGCGCCAGATGGAGGTCGACGATGCCCTGGTTGCCTTCAGCGTCCGGGTCGAGGGCAAAC
>JANQPS010000974.1 GCA_028285365.1 Thermoanaerobaculia bacterium
GGTGGTCGCCTTCCAGTGCAAGCCCGACAGCGAGGTCATCCATCACTTCAACCTGCACCTGCTCGCTCCCGACGAGAACGGCGAGCTGCCACCGCCACCGGAGTTCCCGACCGCGCAGCAGATTGCACCGTCCCGCGACCGGGCCGGCCAGTACATGGGCGGCGTTTCGTCAGGCTCGGACGCCAACGCCTTCCCCGAAGGTTTTGCGTTCAGACTCGAGAAGGGCAGCCGCGTCACGTTCGACATCCACTACCACAAAGAAGCGGGTGAAGGCACGGGAGTCTGGGACCAGAGCTCGATCGGCTTCAAGTTCACCGACAAGCCGCCGACCCGCGTCCTCGGCTCGGGGATCCCGCCGATGATGGACTTCGGATTTGCCATTCCTCCCGGAGCGCCGAATCACCAGATCGGCCCGCTCTCCCAGGTCGCCCAGCACGACATCGACGTCATCTCGCTGATGCCGCACATGCACATGCGCGGCAAGTCGGCCAAGTTCGAGGCCTTCTACCCGGATGGCACGACCGAGGTACTCCTCTGGGTTCCCGACTACGACTTCGAGTGGCAGACGGTCTACTACTACGACCAGCTCAAGCGCATTCCCAAAGGGACTCGCGTCGAATACACGGCGTGGTACGAAAACACCCCTGAAAAGGGCGCGACCTACGGGTTCGACTCGACTCGCGAGGTTCGCTTCGGCCAACCGTCGACCGACGAGATGATGATGGGGTTTCTCATGAGTGCCATCGCACCTCAGGACAGCGACACCAGCGAGACGTCCGGCGACGACTAGCAGGTCGGCGCGCCGAACCCCTACACGACATTCCGTTCCACAGCGCTGCCAGGATCTCGATCGAGCGCCACTTTGGCTCGCCGGAGCCACCTGCTACTGTTCGCGGCGCCTTTCCACCTCCGCGGCCCGTAGAACTGCCGCATCGTCCGACAGGAGTCTGCATCGTGCCCAAGATCACCTACGTCCAGCCTAACGGTGAATCCAGGACCGTCGAGGTCAGCTCTGGCGTCACCCTCATGGAGGGTGCCCTCGAGCACCGCATCGCGGGAATCGACGCCGCCTGCGGAGGATCCTGCTCCTGCAGCACGTGCCACGTCCATGTCGATGCCGAGTGGTTTGCCAAGACCGGTGAACCCGACGAGGCCGAGAAGGACACCCTCGAATTCGCCATCGAGCCCAGTGCGACCAGTCGGCTGAGCTGCCAGGTCGAGATCACCGACGATCTCGACGGCCTCGTGGTGAGAGTCGCCGACGAGCAAGCCTGATCCTGCTCAGCCGCGATTGACGAACAGGCGTGATGCCGACAGAAGAGAGGGCTCACGGGCAGACCGTTGCGAGCTTCGGCAGTGCTGGCCCGAGCGAGCCAATGTGCCACTAGGCTCGTTCGCGAGTGGCGTCAGAGAGTCGTTCTGATGCTCGCAACGAGGTCCTGAACAGTCGGCTTGAGAAGGCGATCGAACATCGCGTCGTCGCTCGCTCCCCCGCCGAAGCGACCGACGTGCTGCTCCGGCTTGATCGTCCTCGTCTCGTTGCGAGCGTCGTCAAGCCAGACGATCTCGCCAGTCTCGACGTCGATGATGTGAGCATTCATCGCCGCGGTGAAGGTCCTAACGCCCGAGATGCTCGGATCTTGACCCACTCCGTGAGCCGAGCCGCCGGCGTCGCGAGCACCGTACTCGGTCACGGCACCGACGACCAGGTACTTGACTCCGAGCAACCTTCCAGCACGGACAGCGGTCGAGGTATCGACAGCCCCGGACAGAGAGAGGTTCTGCTCTCGCAGGAGCCCGTCGAGCCTCTCGCGCTCGATCACGCTGAACATCCTTGTCTTGACCAGCTCGGTGACCATGACGTCCTGAACGGCGCTCGCGCCGCCACCGCGCCACCACGTCCACCAGCGTGTATCCGAATCGGCCGCGAACTCGAGGACTGCGATGCGCGGCCTGTCCTGGCTGACGGCTGGAACGGCCGCGAGGCTGAGGCAACACAGCGTGAGGACCACCGTCAGCACGTGCTGATGCACTCTATTCATCGACAACATTCTTCGACAACATTTCAACGACAACCTCATCGACGTCTTCATCGAAATCTTCATCGGAACCTTCATCGAAGACTCCCTTCAAAGGTTCTTTCAGAGTCTATCCTTGCCCGGATCGGGCGCGACGGTCTGAAGCATCTCCAGCGTCACGACTTCGGCACAGACAGGCCCACAAGAACGCCCGCTCCGATGAGGCTTCCGCCAGATCGCGCGCTGGAGTTTCCGCCGCGTGCCGACATTTGTAGTCCGGAAGATCCTCCTCACGAACCGGGTGATTGACACCGCGGCTGTCGCACAGAAGGATGCTCTCGTTGCGAAGCCCCAAGGTAAGCCAGAGCTCTGCACAGCCGATCGCGGCAGCTCCAGCGGCTACGCAACTCTCAACGCTCCATTCAGCCTAGAGGACAGCACCAATGAACCAGAGCGCGACCCAGTACGACCGTTTCATGGAGGGGCTCGTTCGCCGCAACCCGGGTGAGCCCGAGTTCCATCAGGCTGTGGGGGAAGTCGCCCACACCCTCCTCCCCTTCATCGACGAGCACCCGGAGTATCGAGAGGCCAGCATCCTCGAGCGCATGACCGAGCCCGACCGGGTGGTGATCTTCCGCGTCTGCTGGGAGGACGACCAGGGCAACATCCGCACGAACCGAGCCTGGCGAGTGCAGTTCAACAATGCCATTGGCCCGTACAAAGGCGGGATGCGCTTCCACCCGAGCGTCACGCTGTCCGTGCTCAAGTTCCTCGGCTTCGAGCAGTGCTTCAAGAACGCGCTCACGACCTTGCCGATGGGCGGCGGTAAAGGCGGTTCGAACTTCAACCCCAAAGGCAAGTCGGACCGTGAGGTCATGCGTTTCTGTCAGTCGCTGATGGTGGAGCTGCACCGACACATTGGCGAGCACACCGACGTACCAGCCGGGGACATTGGCGTCGGCTCCCGTGAGATCAGCTACATGTTCGGGCAGTACAAGAGGCTCGAGAACCGGTTCACGGGAATGTTGACCGGCAAGGGCCTTGCCTTCGGCGGAAGCCTCGTGCGCACCGAGGCGACTGGCTACGGCGCGGTCTACTTCATGCAGAACATGCTGGAACGCCGAGGTGACAGCTGCGAAGGCAAGACCGCCATCGTCTCGGGCTCGGGCAACGTGGCGCTCTACTGCATGGAGAAGCTGGAGCAGCTCGGTGGCTACTCGGTGACGGCATCTGATTCGGGCGGCTTCGTCTACGACCCCGACGGCATTCGTGGCGAGAAGCTCGAGTGGCTCAAGAGGCTCAAAGAAGAGCGCCGCGGCCGGATCCACGAGTATGCCGAAGAGTTCGGCTGTGAGTATCACCAGGGCAAACGCCCCTGGGGCGTCAAGGCAGACCTGGCTTTCCCCTGCGCCACGCAGAACGAGATCTCCGGAGACGACGCTCAGGCACTGGCTCAGGCCGGAACGTTTGCCCTCGCCGAAGGCGCAAACATGCCGACCCAACCAGACGCCGTAGAAGTCCTCCGGCGTGAGGGCATCTTGTTCGCGCCGGGGAAGGCCGCCAACGCCGGTGGGGTCGCGGTTTCCGGTCTCGAGCAGAGTCAGAATGCGCTGCGCATCAGCTGGCCTCGAGAAGAGGTCGACAAGAGGCTGCAGAAGATCATGGCCGAGATTCACGCCCAGTGTGTGCACTGGGGAGAGGCGCCCGACGGCTCCGTGGACTACCTCAAAGGAGCCAACCTCGGCGGCTTCGTCAAGGTGGCGGACGCCATGCTGGCCTACGGCGTCGTCTGACCCTGATCGCTCTCGCGGGAGATTCCCGTCTGTTCAGTAGCGAGTGCCCACCCAAGTGCACTCGTTGCTGAAACACGAAGGAGCGCAGGATGACGACCAGAACGAGCCCGTGCCTTGCCCAGAAGTCCGAGAACCGAGAGAACGAAGACAAGAGCCAGCTGACCGAGGAACAACTCGATCGCGTGAGCGGAGGAATCAACCTCGAAGAAGTCACGATCGTGTGCGAGTTCGCTCGACACAATCATCTGGGAAACTCGTCAGCCGGAGCCGCCGCACCTCGTTCTCCACGAGGTGGCAGCTAGGCGCAGCATTAGGGCGTCAGCACCACCTTGAGCACGTCTTCGGCGTGGTTGGCGAAGATCTCGTAGCCCTTGACAGCCTCGTCGAGAGGCAAGCGGTGAGAGATGATCTCCGCCGGCTGCAGGCGACCCTGTTCGATGAGCGGTAGCAGCACCGGGATGTACTGTTGTGGAGAGACCAGGCCCGTGTGCAGGCTGAGGTTCTTACCGAAGAACAGTGACCACTCGATCTGAAAAGGCTCCAGGATCACACCCACGACCGAAACCGCTCCGCCAGGACGAGTCACCATCGCCGCCTGGGTCACCAGTTCGGGCTTGCCCACGGCTTCGATCGCCACGTCGGCTCCCATGCCGTCAGTCTGCGCCATGACCTGCTCGATCGGACTCTCCTGACTGGAGTTGATGGTGACGCAGCCCCGAGCGGCCGCGCGCTCGAGACGACCACCATCGAGATCGACCGCAATGACCTTCGCGGCACCTCGCACCATCGCGCTCATCTGGGCGAAGGTGCCGACCGGGCCGCAACCGAAGACGACCACCGTGTCGCCCGGACCCACCTTGGCGAGATCGGCAGCCATGTACCCGGTGGGGAGGATGTCGGTCAAGAAGAGCACCTCGTCATCACTGAGCGATGACGGGACCTTGACGCAGTTGGCGTCCGCGTACGGAACCCGAACGGCCTCGGCTTGCCCTCCCCAGAGGCCGTTCGAAAACCCGAAGACGTTTTGCGCCGTGAAGTCTTTGGTGGTCACTGGACACCCGCTGTACGTGCCACGCCGGCACGATGCGCACCGACCACAACCCGTCGTGCAGCAAGCAAGCACGCGGTCACCCTTCTTGATTCCGTGAACACTCGGTCCCACGTCCTCGACCGTGCCCAGGAACTCGTGCCCGACCACAAACCCGTCTTCGGGGAACTCGGTGCCGTGCCACAAGTGGAGATCCGAGCCGCAAATCGCGCTCCGTTCCACTCGCAGGAGCACGTCGGTGTCGGCCTCGATCCCCGGGTCGGCGACGCTTTCGAGACGCATGTCCTCGTGACCGTGGTAGACGACTGCTTTCATGTCTTGCCTGCCTTGCTTCTAGTGTCGTCCGTCGTGTGAGAGTCGTGGTGTCTTTCGAACCGACACCCGGTGACGTCGATCGGGGTGATTGATCCGCAGCGTCGACGAGTGTCGCGTGACCCGGATTCGGCGATCAGTCGGCCAGAAACTCGCGCACCAGGGCCACGAAGTCGTCGAGCCGATCGTGGTGCACCCAGTGCCCCGCATTCTCGAAGTTGCGGGCCGACGCATTCTGGAAGGCGTCCATTCGCCCATCCACCATCGGATCGGAGGCCCAGCTCTCGGTGCCACGAACCAGGAGCGTCGGGCAGGTGATGCGCGACCAGATCGTGCGGACCTCGTCC